>NZ_JBIWAL010000009.1:75127-172518 GCF_044760045.1 Pseudomonas sp. NPDC098747
AATGAAAACCCGAACAACTACATCTACAACAACAATCAAAATATAACCCAAAACAACGAAAAACCAAACAAAAAACACATGGCCCGCGCGGTACACAGCACCACGCCATAGATCAGGCCCCATTTGATGTTGGGCACGGTGACATGCCAGAACATCTGCCAGCCGTTGGCGCCGAGCAGACGCGCGGCTTCCTCTTCCTGAGTGCCTTGTTCCTGCATCAGCGGGATCAGCTCGCGAGCCACGAACGGCACGGTGACGAAAATCGTCGCCAACACGATGCCCGGCAGGGCGAAAACGATCTGGATGTCGTGATCCTGCAACCACGGCCCGAAGAAGCCCTGGGCGCCGAACATCAGCACGTAGACCAGACCGGCGATCACCGGCGACACCGAGAACGGCAGGTCGATCAACGTCACCAGCATGCTCTTGCCGCGGAACGAGTACTTGCTCACGCACCACGCGGCACTGACGCCGAACACCAGGTTGAGCGGCACCGAAATCAGCACGGCGAACACGGTGAGTTTCAGTGCCGACAGTGCATCCGGTTCAAAGATCGCGGTGAAGAAAGCGCCGAGGCCGTTCTTCAAACCCTGCGACACCACGATGAACAGCGGCAGCAACAGAAACAGGAAAAAGATCAGCCAGCCAAGGCCGATCAGGATTCTGCGCGACGTGGCACTGCCACGGCGTGCAGCGTTGGCCGAGGAAGCGGCCGCAATAGACGATTGGGACATGTTCGCGCCTCCTTATGGGGTTTCGATGCGCCGCTGCAGCAAGTTGATCAGCAGCAACAGGACAAAGGAAACCACCAGCATCAACACGCCGATGGCAGTGGCGCCGGTGTAATCGTATTGGTCGAGTTTGACCATGATCAGCAGCGGGAGGATCTCGGTTTTCATCGGCATGTTGCCGGCGATGAAAATCACCGAACCGTATTCGCCGACACCACGAGCAAAGGCCAAGGCAAAACCGGTCAGCCAGGCGGGCAGCAATGCCGGTACCAGAATGTGCCGGAACACCTGCCATGGCTTCGCGCCGAGGCACGCTGCGGCTTCTTCGACTTCACGGGGAATGTCGGCCAGCACCGGTTGCACCGTGCGCACCACGAACGGCAGCGTGACGAAGGTCAGCGCGAGGGTGATACCCAACGGGGTATACGCGATTTTGAAACCGAGGTCGGCGGCGAATTGACCGACCAGACCGGCCGGCGCGTACAGCGCGGTCAGCGCGATACCGGCCACCGCCGTCGGCAAGGCGAACGGCAGATCGATCATCGCGTCGATAATCTTGCGCCCGGGGAAGGTGTAGCGCACCAGCACCCACGCCAGCAATGTGCCGATGATGCCGTTGATGATCGCGGCGCACAACGCGGTGCCGAAGCTCAGCTTCAAGGCTGCCAGCACGCGGGGGGCGGAGATGATCGTCCAGAACTGATCCCAGGTGAGCTGCGAGGCGTGGACGAACATCGCCGCCAGTGGGATAAGCACAATCAGGCTGAGGTACACCAAGGTGTAACCCAGCGTCAGCCCGAAGCCGGGTATGACGGGGGAAATACGACGCGACATAAAAGTCCCTGGTTAAAAAGCGATCCGGTTAACGCACCAATGTGGGAGCGAGCTTGCTCGCGAAGAGGGAGTATCAGTCAACTTTACGTCGTCTGACACTCCACTTTCGCGAGCAAGCTCGCTCCCACATTTTCCGCGCCTGGCCTCGGCTTGGTGTGTGGCTGAAGTCAGATTACTGCGCCTGATAAATCTGGTCGAACACACCACCATCATTGAAGAATTTCGGCTGCGCGGATTTCCAGCCGCCGAAGTCCTTGTCGATGGTCACCAATTCCAGTTTCGGGAACTGCTGGGCGTACTTGGCGGCGACATCTTTGTCACGCGGACGGTAGAAGTTCTTCGCGGCAATTTCCTGACCGGCCGGGCTGTACAGGTGCTTGAGGTAGGCTTCGGCTATCTGCTCGTTACCCTTCTTCTCGGCGTTTTTGTCGACCACGGCCACCGGTGGTTCAGCCAGGATCGACAGCGAGGGCACGACGATGTCGAACTTGTCCGCGCCGCCGTCTTCTTTCAGCGCCAGGAACGCTTCGTTTTCCCAGGCCAGCAACACGTCACCCTGACCGTTGTTGACGAAGGTAATGGTCGAACCGCGAGCGCCGGTATCGAGAATCGGCACGTGCTTGAACAGGGCTTGTACGTATTCTTTGGCTTTGCCTTCGTCACCGCCGTTGGCTTTCAGGCCATAGGCCCAGGCGGCGAGGAAGTTCCAGCGCGCACCGCCGGAAGTTTTAGGATTCGGGGTGATCACCGAGACGTCGTTCTGGATCAGATCGCCCCAGTCCTTGATGCCTTTCGGGTTGCCCTTGCGCACCAGGAACACGATGGTCGAGGTGTACGGCGTGCTCGCTTCCGGCAGACGCTTCTGCCAGTCGGCTGGCAGGGTCTTGCCGAGTTTGGCGATTTCGTCGATGTCGCCGGCCAGCGCCAGAGTCACCACGTCGGCGCGCAAACCGTCGATCACCGCGCGGCCCTGCTTGCCCGAACCACCGTGGGATTGCTGGATTTTCACAGTGTCGCCGGCATGGTCTTTCTGCCAGAACTTGATGAACTCAGCGTTGTAGTCCTGATACAGCTCGCGCGTCGGGTCGTACGAGACGTTGAGCAGTTCGTAATCCTTGGCAACTGCGGAACCGGCAAACACAGCGCTGGCCAGGGCGGCCAAAGCGTAACGGCGAATCGACGACATGGTGAAAGCTCCTGGAATTGCTGGTGGTGGCTTTTTCTTATGTATTGCTGGAATCGGGTTGCCGGCTTTTAGCCAGGTTGTTTGCCGGGTTGCTGCAAACGGAATTTCTCTTTACGTTCGATCTGCACGACTTGAGCGTTGTGCACAGTGATCTCCACCGCGCCGAAACGCAGATCGCGCAGGGCGCTCTGGATTTCACGCAAGATGGTGCTTTCGTCCTGACCGTCAACGCTGCGAAGGGATGCGCTCATGGTGCTGCTCCTTTGAATGGGATATGCCTGGCAGTGGGCGGCACTGCGTTCGGCGTGGGAGCAATATAAGAGAGGCGCTGATATTCTTAAAAAGACCATTTAATAATGTTTATATAACCAAAAAACATTCTGTGACGGGACAAGGGTTTGCGCTGATTTGAAATCCTTCAGAGAACTTTGTGACGAGGGGATTCATCCCCGTTGGACTGCGTAGCAGTCCGATTTTTTGGGGCCGCTTCGCGACCCAACGGGGATAAATCCCCTCGCCACAGGGTTGGTGTTAGCCGTAAAGGGCCTATTCAGCCAATCATCGGGGCTTTTGCCCAATCTATATCCAACGCAGGCACCGGCCGCCCAAACCAATACCCCTGCCCGAGATCGCATTCCTGCTCCAGCAAAAACGCCGCTTGCTCAACCTGTTCGATCCCTTCGGCATGCACCTGCATGCCCATACTCCGCGCCAGCGCGATGATCACCCGGACAATCGCCGCGTCATCCTCATCCCATGGCAAACCGGCGACAAATCCCTGATCAATCTTGAGCTTCTGTACCGGCAGACGCTTGAGCCTTAATAGCGACGAATATCCGGTACCAAAATCATCGATCGCCAAGCGGATACCCAACTCACGCAAGCGGTGCATCTGCTCGAGCGCCACCTCCGGATCGTCCATCACCGCGCTTTCGGTCACTTCCAGTTCCAGGTACGCCGGGTCCAGCCCGGTATCGCGCAGCACCTGCGCTACCTGCTGATACAGCTCACGCCGGGCGAACAACCGCGAAGAAACGTTCACTGCCACGAACGACAACATCCTCCCGGCCTGCTGCCATTGGCACATCTGCCGGCAAGCCTGCTGCATCACCCAGGCATCGATTTCGGCAATCAACCCGGTACGCTCGGCAATCGGGATGAACTCGGCCGGCGACACCAGCCCCCGCTGCGGATGCTGCCAGCGCACCAGGGCTTCGACGCCGATCAGGCGAGCGGTTTTAAGGTCGTGCACCGGTTGGTAGTAGACACGCAACTCCTGCTGTTCCAGCGCACGGCGCAGTTCGAAGGCAATTTCGACCCGTTGCTGGGCGTGAGCCGTGAGTTCTTCGGTGTACAAGGCATAACCGTTGCGCCCACTGCTCTTGGCCTTGAACAGCGCCGCGTCGGCGTTGCGCAACAGCTGGTCAGCGCTCAGCGCATCGCTGGGGAACAGGCTTATGCCGACGCTGGCGTTGATGAATAACTCACCGCCGTCGATGCCGACCGGCTCCTTCAGCGCATCGAGAATACGCTGGGCGCATGCCGCCGCCTGGCCGGGCTGTGGACAACTTTCTGCCAACACCGCGAATTCGTCACCGCCAAGTCGCGCCACGGTGATGCCGGGGCCGAACAGCGCCTGCAATCGGGTCGCCACCGCTTTGAGCAAACGATCGCCGACGTTATGACCGAGGCTGTCGTTGATCATCTTGAAGTGATCCAGATCGAGCAACAGCAGCGCACAGCCGCGCTTGTGGGTCTGCGCCGACGCCAGTGCCTGTTCGGTACGATCGCTGAACAACAGACGGTTGGGCAGATCAGTCAGCGGATCGTGGTGGGCAAGGTATTGGAGCTCATGCTCGGAATGCTTGATCGCACTGATGTCAGAAAACACCGCCACGTAATGGCTGATCAGCCCCTGATCATCATGAATGACGCGGATGGTCTGCCATTGCGGATAAATCTCCCCGCTTTTGCGACGGTTCCAGATCTCGCCGCTCCACTCGCCCTGCGATTCCAGCGTGGAGAACATCGCCTGATAGAAGCCCGGCGGATGGTGGCCGGACTTGAACAGACTGGGTTGTTGGCCGAGAACTTCTTCGCGCAGATAACCGGTGATCTCGATAAACGCACGATTAACGTGCACGATTAGCCCCCGATGGTTGGTAACCAACACGCCTTCGCGGGTGCAATCGAACACAGCCGCTGCCTGCCGCAGGTGTTCACGATCGGCGTGACGTTCACGCAACCGCGCTCCGATCCCGAGAAACTCACACAACCGCGCTCGCGCCAGAAAAATCAGGCCGGCACTGAACCCCGCGAAAACATAACCGTTGATCAGTTGCCATCGCGCGAGTTCGACGGAGTTATCGAAGAAACTGTTTAATAAATAACCAGTAGCTTGCAGCCAGATCGCCGCAAGTACGAGATAGAGCAGCGCTGCACGCAAGGCATCGCGATAAGTGGCAGACATTCGGCCGTCCATGTCCCTACAAAAAGTTGGGATTATAGGTCAAGAAACATTCAGCTAACTCTTATCTGAAAGCGCGACTGGTTTTATCTGTGTGCTTAGTGATAATGCATCGGCTGTTTTTATCTTTATCGAGGGCCCTATAGCCTATGTGGTACGAAGGTTTTCTTGGCTTGTCGGCCTGGTCTCTGGTCGCGGTCACTCTACTGATGACCCACGTGACGATTGTCGGCGTCACGGTCTATCTGCATCGCTACTCGGCCCATCGCTCCCTGGAGCTGAATGCCGGCCTGAAGCACTTTTTCCGTTTCTGGCTGTGGCTGACCACGGCGCAGAACACCCGCGAGTGGACTGCCATCCACCGCAAACACCACGCCAAATGCGAAACCGAAGATGACCCGCACAGCCCGGTCATCAAGGGGTTGTCCACGGTACTGCGGACCGGCGCCGAGCTGTACCGCGCCGAAGCCCAGAACCCGGAAACCTTGCGCATCTACGGCAAGAACTGCCCCGAAGACTGGATCGAGCGCAACGTCTACAGCCGTTTTCCACTGCTGGGCGTGGCAATCATGGGCGTGATCGATTTGCTGCTGTTCGGCACCATCGGCATCACCATCTGGGCGATCCAGATGATGTGGATCCCGGTGTGGGCCGCCGGCGTGATCAACGGTCTGGGCCATGCTGTCGGCTATCGCAACTTCGAATGCCGCGACGCGGCGACCAATCTGGTGCCGTGGGGCATCCTGATCGGCGGCGAAGAACTGCATAACAACCACCACACCTACCCTAACTCGGCCAAGCTGTCGGTGAAGAAGTGGGAATTCGACCTCGGCTGGGCGTGGATCAAAGTGTTCAGCTTCTTTCGTCTGGCCAAGGTGCAACGTGTAGCGCCAATCGCCCACCGCGTCGAAGGTAAAGGCAATCTGGACATGGACACCGCCATGGCGATCCTCAACAACCGCTTCCAGATCATGGCCCAGTACCGCAAATTGGTGATCGGCCCGTTGGTCAAGCAGGAGCTGGCCAAAGTCGATCACTCGGTGCGTCACCAGTTCCACCGGGCCAAACGCCTGCTCTCGCGGGAAACCAGTCTGCTGGAAGATCGCCACCACGCGCGCATCCAGAGCATGCTTGAGCACAGCCATGCGCTGAAGGTCATTTACGAAAAACGCTTGGCCCTGCAGCAGATCTGGGTCAAGACCAGCTCCAATGGCCACGACATGCTCGCCGCCATCAAAGAGTGGATTCACGAGGCTGAAGCCAGCGGTATTCAGTCTCTGCGTGAATTTGCCGACCAGCTGAAAACTTACTCGCTGCGACCCGCTGCCTGACTGCTGCCCTTGTGGCGAGGGGATTTATCCCCGTTCGGTGGCGAAGCCACCGCAGATCTGACGGCGCGTTTGCATGAATGAAACGCGCCGTCATTACCGCCCAGCAGAACCCCACTACCGGTGGGAACTTCGCCGAAAATCACCTATCTCAAAGACTTCGCCATTCCGGCGGGCTTAGGTGTTGCCGTTGTTGTCGACTCGGCACGCCCTCTGAGAACTGTGCCGATGGTCAACAACAACCAAAAAGACTCATCCTTCCCGCAGTGGCCCGAGGCCGCGCAAACCCTCATGGCATTGATGCACGCCCAAGGCGAAGTCGCTCGTCTGAGCGAACGCGAACAACTGTTCAGCTCGCTGCTGGTCAGCGTTAACGCGGTGCTTTGGGCATTCAACTGGGAAACCCGTCAGGTGCTCTACGTCAGTCCCGCTTATGAGCGGATTTTCGGCCGCTCCGCAGGGCTTCTGCTGGCCGACTACAACCAGTGGCGCGACAGCATCTATCCCGACGATCTCGAATACGCTGAACGCAGCCTCGCTGAAGTCCTGCACAAAGGCGCGGTGGAAGATCGCGAGTATCGGATCATCGCAGCCGACGGCCAGGTGCGCTGGCTCAGCGACAAATGCTTCATCAATCGTCAGGACGAGCCCGGGCAACCGGTGATCATCGTCGGCATCGCCGAAGACATCACCGAAAAGAAGCAGATGGAAACCGAGCTGCAACGTCTGGCCACCACCGACGTACTGACCCAGAGCAGCAACCGCCGGCACTTTTTCGAATGCGCCAACCGCGAGTTCGAAGAGGCGCGTCAGCAAGGCGCGCCTTTGGCCTTTCTGCTGTTGGATATCGATGATTTCAAGATGATCAACGACACCTACGGCCATCCTCAAGGCGACAGCGTGCTGCAAGCCATTGCCGAATGTGGGCGTGCTTCGTTGCGACGGGGAGACTTGTTCGGGCGAATTGGCGGTGAAGAATTTGCCGCGGTGTTCCCGGGCTGCGCCCCCGACATGGCCATGCAAGTAGCCGAACGGCTGCAAAATGAGATTCAGCGTTTGAGCTTTAGTCATGACGGCCAGACGTTCGGCATCACCGTCAGCCAAGGCCTGACCAGCCTCACCGAAGGCGACGAAAGCCTCGACAGTCTATTCGCTCGCGCCGATACGGCGATGTATGAGGCCAAGCGACAGGGCAAGAACCGCATCATCTCTGGTTGAACACAAACCTCAACCAATGCCCCCTGTGGGAGCGAGCTTGCTCGCGAAGGAGTCTTGTCAGTCGACGTGTGCTTATGCCACACCGCATTCGCGAGCAAGCTCGCTCCCACAGGGTTAGAGGTAACTCTGGCTACTTACGCATCCGCATCAACTCGGGCAACCCGATCTTGAGGAACCGGGCCGTCCGGCTCTTCGCCAATTCCTCTATACCTTCATGCTCGGTCAGGCGAGCCATCTGCGCGGCCATGTTCATCACCAGCGCCTCGCGGGAATATACCCCGCCCCCGAGCTGGTAGACCGAGGCAATCAATTCGCGCAGCTCCAGCGGCAGTCGCCAACGGGTGCGCAGCGCCGAACCATAGGCCGCGCCGAATTGCGCCAACGCTTCACCCACTTCCTGAAGATCATCCAGCTCACCGCCCGCCTGCTTCCATTCCTGCAAACACCGCAGCAACGCCAGATCGCCAAGACGATGCAGCATGCCCGCGCAATAGCAGCGCTCCTGATCCAGATCGAGCAACCGCGCCAGTGTGCGCGCGTATTCGGCGGTGTGCAGCGACAGCCCCCAATAACGTTCGGCGTAGTCCGCCAGGCATGGATCGCTAAGCCGGGCACTGCGTTTGAGCGCCAGCCCCAGAATCAAATTCATGCTTTGCCCGGTGCCAAGCCTTTGCAGCGCCTGCGCCAGAGTTTGCACCGGTGCGCCATGGTGTTGCGCGGCGCTGTTGGCCGCCGCAATCAACACCGCTGTGATCTGCGGATCGGTACGGATTTCCTGTTGCAGCAGCGTCAGATCGAGACCGCCGGGATTGAGGCTGCGCTTTACCGCGACCTGCACATCCGTCATCAACGGCGCGCCGTCGGCCTGCTCACGCCGCCGCTCCAGGAATACCGACAAGGTCATGCCGGGCGCCAGCGCCGGCACCTCACAGAACACTTCTTCCCCGGCATTCAACAGCAAACCCTGCAAACGCTCGGTCAGGCTTTCCATGTTCAGGGGTTTGGTCAGGTACGCCGTCGGTGCCAGCGGTAGGGCTTCACGCACGCTGGCACTGTCATTGCGGCTGCTCATCAGAATGAACGGCAGCGGCGGATTACGTTTGCGCTGACGCACACTGCGCAGCACATTCAAGCCATCAACGCCGGGCAGTTCCCAATCGACGATGGCAAAGTCATACGGCACTTCACTGAGCATCGACATCGCTTGTTTGCCATCGGCGCACAGGTCCAACCGCGCATCACAACGCACGTTCAGCAACACTTGTTTGAGCAGGTCCCGGGACCACGGATCAGCCTCGGCAATCAGCACTCGGGGTACGGCGGGTAAATCAACGGCAGTCATGCACGCTCTCCCTTGCAATGCCTGAACCTTAGCCAATGATGGCCATTCGATACAGTGCTAAAGCAGCCGATGTGTTTCAGGGGCATGAAAAAACCCGCCGAAGCGGGTTTTTTGTCGATCAGGTCACACGGGGTGATCAGAGCTCGGAGAAGCACTCTTCGATGATCGCCAGACCTTGGTCCAGTTGCTCGTCCGGCGAGGTCAGCGGTACGAGTACGCGCAGAACGTTACCGTAGGTGCCGCAGGACAGCAGGATCAGGCCCTTGTCGCGAGCCTTGGCCACAACGGACGCTACAGCAGCAGCGTTCGGCTTGTGACTGTCACCGTTTTCGAATAGCTCAACGGCAATCATCGCACCCAGGGCACGAACTTCGCCGATCACCGGGTATTTGGCCTGGATGGCTTTCAGGCCAGTGACCAGACGCTCGCCGACAGCCTTGCAGCGGTCCAGCAGTTGTTCTTCTTCGAACACTTCCATCACTGCCAGAGCAGCGGCGCAAGCGATCGGGCTACCGGCGTAAGTACCGCCCAAGCCGCCTGGTGCGATGGCGTCCATGTAGTCAGCCTTGCCGCAAACACCGGCCAGCGGGAAACCGCCCGCAATGGATTTGGCGAAGGTGGTCAGGTCGGCAGCGACGCCCATCTGTTCCATGGCGAAGAACGTACCGGTACGGCCAGCACCGGTTTGTACTTCGTCAGCGATCAGCAGGATGCCGTGCTGGTCGCACAGGGCACGCAGACGCTTCATGAATTCCTTCGGCGCAACGTAGAAACCACCTTCACCCTGCACAGGCTCGATGATGATCGCGGCGATGTCTTTCGGCTCGGCGTCGTTCTTGAAGATGCGCTCGATGGAAGCGATCGAGTCGTCGATGCTCACGCCGTGCAGTTCGTTCGGGTACAGCGCGCGGAAGATGCCACCTGGCATCAGGCCCATGCCGGCCGAGTAAGGCACGACTTTACCGGTCAGGCCCAGGGTCATCATGGTGCGACCGTGGTAAGCGCCGGTGAAGGCGATCACGCCAGCGCGGCCAGTGGCGGCACGGGCGATTTTCACGGCGTTTTCTACCGCTTCGGAACCAGTGGTGACCAGCAGGGTTTTCTTGGCGAAATCACCTGGCACCTTGGCGTTGATTTTTTCGCACAGCTCGACGTACGGCTCGTAGGCCAGCACCTGGAAGCAAGTGTGCGTCAGCTTGTTCAGCTGTTCGGTCACGGCGGCGATGATTTTCGGGTGCACGTGGCCAGTGTTCAGCACAGCGATACCGCCGGCGAAGTCGATGAATTCACGACCTTCAACGTCAGTCACGGTAGCGTTCTTCGCGGATTCGGCGAAGATCGGGTGAATCTGGCCAACACCACGAGGTACAGCAGCGTTACGGCGGGCCATCAGTTCAGCGTTAGTCTTGCTCATTACAGTCCTCATTCGCCGCTCATCGGGCGGCGTGGTTCAAGGATTAAGCGCAAGGATTCGACGGTGGCAGCATGCGATGATCGACTGCCACGGCGTTCCCGGCCGCAGAGAAAATTCCGGTTTGAAACACGCAAAGGGACAGCGCTCTCGTGCCCTTTGCGTTTGCAGCGATCCCTTTCTCGGCTTAGATGCCCAGGCAGAGGTATTTGATTTCCAGGTAATCTTCGATGCCGTACTTGGAGCCTTCACGACCCAGGCCCGAAGCTTTGATGCCGCCAAACGGCGCGACTTCGTTGGAGATCAGCCCGGTGTTGACGCCCACCATGCCGTATTCCAGGGCTTCAGCTACACGGAACACACGGCCCAGATCGCGAGCGTAGAAATAAGAGGCCAGACCGAACTCGGTGTCGTTGGACATCGCGATCACTTCGGCTTCGTCTTTGAAGCGGAACAACGGCGCCAGCGGACCGAAGGTTTCTTCCTTGGCCACCGCAGCGTTTTTCGGCACGTTGGTCAGGATGGTCGGCTCGAAGAAGTTGCCTTCCATTTGCTTGCCGCCAGCCAGTACGGTTGCGCCTTTGGCTACTGCGTCAGCGATGTGCTCTTTCACCTTGGCCACGGCTTTTTCGTCGATCAGCGGGCCAGTGGTGGTGCCGTCTTCCAGACCGTTGCCGATCTTCAGTTTGGCCACAGCCACTTTCAGCTTCTCGGCGAACGCGTCGTAGACCGAATCCTGAATGTACAGACGGTTGGCGCAAACGCAGGTCTGACCATTGTTGCGATACTTGGAGATGATCGCGCCTTCGACGGCCTTATCCAGGTCCGCGTCGTCGAACACGATGAACGGCGCGTTGCCGCCCAGTTCCAGCGAGACTTTCTTGATGTCCTTGGCGCATTCAGCCATCAGCTGACGGCCGATTTCGGTCGAGCCAGTGAAGGACAGTTTGCGCACGATCGGGTTGCTGGTCAGCTCGCTGCCGATGTCGCCAGCGCTGCCGGATACCACGCTGAACACGCCAGCAGGAATGCCGGCACGCTGAGCCAGTTCAGCCAGAGCGAATGCGGAGAATGGGGTTTGCGAAGCAGGCTTGAGCACCATGGTGCAACCAGCCGCCAGCGCAGGGCCGGCCTTACGGGTGATCATCGCCGCCGGGAAATTCCACGGGGTGATGGCCGCAGTCACGCCGATTGGCTGCTTGATAACGATCAGGCGCTTGTCCGGCTGATGGCCCGGAATCACATCACCGTAGATGCGCTTGGCTTCTTCGGCGAACCACTCGATGAACGAAGCGGCATAAACGATTTCGCCCTTGGCTTCGGCCAGCGGTTTACCCTGCTCGAGAGTCATCAGGCGAGCGAGGTCGTCCTGGTTTTCGATGATCAGTTCGAACCAGCGACGCAGCTTGTTCGCACGATCCTTGGCGGTCAGCGCACGCCAGGCCGGCAGCGCTTTGTCAGCGGCTTCGATGGCACGGCGGGTTTCGGCAGCGCCCATCTTCGGCACGGTGCCGAGGATTTCGCCGGTGGCCGGGTTATTGACCTTGATCGTCTGACCGTTGTCCGCATCGACCCAAGCGCCATTGATGAAGGCTTGCTGGCGGAACAACTGGGTGTCATTAAGCTGCATGTCGGCTTTCCTTAACAGCACCGCGGCCTGCGCGGAGCAAATTATGATTGTAGAAAGGCGCCTCGCAAGGCTGCCGTCAGGGAAATCAGTGACCGGGTGAGGCGCAAAAATAGTGCACGCTTCGAAACACCTGCGCTTCAACACCCAATCAACGGGCGTTTGAAATCTCAAACGGATCGTAGGAGCAAAGGGGTTAAAGGACAATAGGGCGTTCGAAAAAAAGAACAAAAACGCCGCATTTGCTGAATTTTTCAGATCAACGAGCAAAAATCCCTGCCGCAGGAAAACCTTAGATCAGCCCCGCCAAAGCGCCAAGCGAGGGTTTTGCAGAACGTTACCGCTTTATGGAATACAGCGGTTTTATCGCGACACGCGCACTGACAAAACCCACCAAAACCCAGCATGGACGCCCCGAGCCGACCTAGGTATGATGTCGCCCGCTGCACCAGTAGCTCAGCTGGATAGAGTACTGCCCTCCGAAGGCAGTGGTCGTGGGTTCGAATCCCGCCTGGTGCACCATCTTCTTTCCCTTGTATTACAAGGGGATAGCGCTCCTGACAGAAACCTGTCCTAGTCCTGAAAGTCGTTTTTGCCACAAATTTGCCACACTTAATGTGGCGGGAATGGTCGAAATGGCAACAATCAGGAATCGCGGCGAGTATCAGTGGGAAGCGCAAATCCGTCGCAAGGGCTATCCAGCCCAACGAAAAACCTTCGAAACTAAAGCCGATGCTCAAGTCTGGGCGCGCATGATCGAAAGCGAAATCGACCGAGGAATTTTTGTCTCTCGCGTCGAGGCTGAACGCACCGCCTTTCATCAACTCATTGATCGCTACATCTCCGAGATTGCTCCGAAGCACAAAGGCGTCTATTCGGAAATTAAACGTCTGGAAGCCCTTAAGCGTCATCCATTGGCGACACGTATCGTTGCCACCCTCACCTCTTCCGACTTCGCCCGTTACCGCGACGAGCGCCTGAAGATCCGCAAGGGCAATACGGTCAAGCGTGAGCTGGCGTTGTTTCAATGTGTGATTGAGGTCGCTCGCCGCGAATGGGGAATCCATCTTGCCGAGAATCCGGTGCGGATGGTCAGCCGCCCTAGCTATAACGACGAACGTTCGCGACGCCTGGACCCGATTGAGGAGCAATACATCCTCAGCGCCTTGGAGCTTCGGGAGCGCCGTGCCGATGGAACCTATGCAGACGCCTCGCACAACCCTTGGATACGGTCCATCGTGCAACTGGCAATTGAAACCGCCATGCGCCGTGGCGAGCTATTCGAGTTGCGCTGGAAGCATGTGAATCTGGATCGCAAAACCGCTCATCTTCCAGCGACCAAGAACGGGCTACCCAGAACCGTCCCACTCTCCCCGCGAGCTATTCAGCTGCTCAAGGACTTGCCACGCTCACTTTGCGGCCGAGTCTTCCCCACCACCGCAGACGCTCTCAAGAAGGCCTTCACTCGCGGTTTGGAGCGAGCAAGGACGAAATACTTAGGAGATTGCGAACGCGCTCTGGTAACGCCCCAGGAAGACTTTCTGCTCGATCTGCGCTTCCACGACCTACGCCATGAGGCCACCTGCCGGCTGGCCACCAAACTTCCGAATCTGATTGAGCTGGCCAGCGTAACGGGACACCGCGAGGTGAACATGCTGAAGCGTTACTACAACATCACTGCAGAAGAACTCGCGGCGAAGCTAGCTTGATGGTCAGTCGATAATCTCAAGCCCCAGGGAGCGAGCCAGCTCCCTGATCTCTGAATCAGTTCGAGCACGGTTTAGCGCGGCCTCCTCGCGCTCCCGCTGCTTGAGTAGATAGACCTCGTTGAAACACTCGATAACCTGCTCACGAGTTAAGTCGGAGGACGATACTCGACGTTTCAGGGTGTTCAGAATATTGCGCGCACTAAGCTGCGCCGCTTCTCGCAGATATGTCCTCAACAGCAAGTCACGAAAAATCCAATCGCTGACCCACGCCTTCGACAAAGCCCAAAACAACAGCCGTTGATAGGTATCCCAAGCCATCCGCGTTTGACCGCTCAGATAACGCCGCAGAATCCGTCCGTCTGCATCCTTAAAACCGTAAATGCCGAGCTCAGTAAGCAATCTCTCCAAGGCGACCTTCGACATTCCCGACTTGTGCAAAATCCCGGAGAACAGGTACTGCACCAGATCCACCGGAACTCGGACAACAAAGTTTTTCCGGCCCTTTTCCTGGTGACTTTCAATCTCACGGAAAACGAGCTGAAAGACTTCTTCAGGATTGATATCGGATTCAAAGGATGATGGCTGCATGTACCCATTCTTTGGCTAACAGCCGCATCTGTCAAAAAGGTGTCCTAGTTAATCGGTCCTCGATTGGCGAAAGCTGCACGTACTCCATAGCAACCGAGCGACAGTAGCGATGAGCGTCGATTACGAAACCATTCAAAAAATCCAGAAGCTTTCAGATGACGTGTTGATAGGCGTAGCCGAGGTCGCGGCGCTAACAGGATTCAGCGTGTTAACCGTGCGTCAGCGCAAACTGCCGGGGCTTGATCCCCTTCCGGGACTATCGCGGCTACGCTGGCGTCTCGGCGATCTTCGCCAGTGGATGCGCCATGGTCCCGAACGCACTTCGGCTTCGCCAGTCAAGCCAGTGTTGAAAACCACGCCAGAAAATCGAGTTGGCCGCCCCACAAAAAAAGAGCAAGTAGAGGCTAGAAAATGAGCACTCGCACACCTGCCTCCACTCAAAATTAAGCAGTGGTCACTTCGTTTATAAACGAGCCGCTAACGCCGCCAGAGCTCCATACGAATGACATCACGACTTCAGGGAGCAGGCGTCTTGCACAGCTCGCCAAACTTGAAGCTCGAGCAAGAGCGGCTAACAAGGGGCAGCTCAAGCCAAAGCCTGCGATTACAACCCCAACGCTGAAAACATGGCCGGATGAGGTTCGCGGCGTACCGAATGCGTTCTTGCGGTCTGCGCTTTTTGGAGCAGTAAGGAAGGGCAGTCGGACTGATCTAAAAATGGTGGCGATTAACTCAATCGGGGGCGTGCAAATTTCTTATACAGGAACGCGTCTCGACCAGATCGACCTTTCCGTATGGCTAAGCGTGTTGCACCTCTCTCGACGGCAAATGCTAGGCCACGAGCTCCGCTACAAGGCTTACGGCGTGCTTAAACTCATGAAAAAGACCGACACGGGAAAGAATAGGAAGCTGCTGCACGATCGCTTGCTGCGATTGGCAGCGTGCAACGTTGAGGTAGTGCTGGGTGATATTTCCTACACCGGTAGCCTGATCAAGCACTTCTATAAGGACGAGAATAGCTTGGAATACGTCGTAATCCTTGACGCCAAGCTAAACGCACTGTTCTCCAAGTCTGGCTTCAGTTACATCGATTGGAGTATTCGGTCTGCATTGGATGGCCAGCCACTCGCCCAATGGCTTCATGGATTTTATTCGAGCCATGCAAAAGCTTACGGACTTAAAGTAAGCACGCTGCACCAGCTCTGTGGAAGCGAAGCCCGCGAAATCTGGAAATTTACCCAAACGTTATGTCGCGCGTTCGACGCTTTGAGCGCTGCCTACAACAAACACGGTAAATCATTCGAGTACGCCATTCGAGGCGATTTGGTACACGTCCAAAGACAGGAAAGCCAGACCCAGTTCCGACATCTCATGAGGGTGGAAAAAACAAAAAGGACGCGTGCCGTTCTAGCGGGTAGAGAATACTGTTCTAGCAGGTAACGCTTACCGTTACGGCGGGTAGCGTAGCCCGTTCCAAAAGGTAGGCTATCCACAGTCAGTAGTGCCTGTCAGGCTGATAGCATAAGGCCGCAGCATGCGCCCCTCTAAAAACTAATCTCAACCTAATCAGTACTAATCGGATCTCGGACGGAAGTTCAGCCCCAAACGAGCAGTCGAGGGATTGTTCGCAGCCGGCTCAAACGCGGAAGATGAATGCTATGGCTAACCGGAGACGTACCACCGTTGAGCGAATAATCCTCCAAGCCCGGATATGGGGGTGGGATATGTCCTGGTCGTTCAGCATGGCCACGCCGACCGATACCAGGCCAATCGGTCACCATTATTCAGAGCATACTGCGATAAAGCTTTACGGCTCCGTCCGATACCCTGAAGCATTTAAATACCCAGCCCTAGAATGCTACCTATACGTTGACCCATTACTCCTAAGCGACAAATCGGCTCCTCGCTGCATCGGTTCCATGCAGGTGACTGGCAAAAAACTCATCGCATATGTCGCCGTTCACAATGACCGCTTCAACAGCTTAGTCATCGCTGCAAGTCGACTTGTTGCCCTGGAGATCAATGCGGAGCCGCTGAGATATCGCAAGGCAAAGGTGATGGGTATCCACCTAAGCACCGAGCTGGAGTCTGATTGGTAATGGTTTTTGATCATCGGAGCGCTAGTGTCCAGTGCTCGTTTACTAGCCCTGCCCCCGGTGCCGAGAAACTATGACGAGGTCCAAAATCCTCATTCCTCGTCAAAGTAATCGCTATCCAGTTTCGGCAGCTTGAGAAGCCGGGACGTTACCCCAACCTCGTAGTCCATCATCAGGTTGACCAAGCGGATGCCATCCACCAGCACCATGCCTTCCACTGAACGGGCAAAGTCGATTCCTTGAGCAGTGAAACCTGACGTAGTAATAAATACCCCTCGCTTGGCCTTTTGCCCGGCAAGTGCTCCATAGAAAGCTTGCAGCTCAGGACGGCCTACAGTGCCCTGCCAGCGTTTTGCTTGGACATAGACTTTTTCCAGCCCGAGCTTATCAAGCGAAATCACCCCGTCAATTCCGCCATCTCCGCTACCACCAACACGCTGCAAATCGTTTCGGCTAGCCCCGTAGCCAAGGCTGTGCAACACATCGAGCACGATAACTTCGAAGCGGTTGGGGCTGACTTGTAGCAAGTTATCCAGTAGATCCGCTGCTGTTGCATCGCGTAGCTCACGCAGAGCCTGTTCCAACCGATCGTCCGGGCTCACAGTTGCTGATATCGGTGTATCTGCACCCTGCTCTAGCCCATCTAGCGGGACGGCATCTGTGGGGCTCCGAAGCTTCACGTCCATGAAGCCGATGGCGAGTTGTTCAACCTGATCCGCCGTGAGCGGTGACGGGTGCTGTGTGGAATAAGCAGTGCCCGCTTCGGTGAGCCTCCAGTAGCCTCGTTTCGCGCTGGAAGATAACCCTGCGCGCTTGAGACGATCGTGAGCCCATCCAGCGCGGTTCTTATAGGTCGCTTGCCCACTCGCAATCAGCTCTTGAAGCTGTGGTTCAGATAAATTCAAAGCCCGGGCCGCAGCTTCATGCGCGTCCCGTGCTGTCGCGCCTTCCGGATTCGCCGCAAGGTAGCGCAAGATCGGCTCAATGAATTTGTCGTATGTAGGAACGGACATCAGGATTCCCTTCGCAAGGTTGCCAGCGTGGGCAAATGTGGTAAGCCGCATGTTATCCGGAGTTTGGAAAATTATGCTTGAGGTCTGTGCCTGATGATCGTGGAGTGAATCCAAAAGACAGCTGCTGCCTACGACCGCCCATGCAGAGCCTGGGCAGTCGCAGCCAGCCTGATCATTAATTGACAATGACCTCGCACTACTCTGTGAAACGTGCGAACTCCGCAATGAAAACGACGACCCGCATGGCGCCACTCTCGCAATAATCTTTCGATACGTGAGGAGCTATTTGCTCTTAGCGAACGCTGGCGGGGCAATGCGCTGTCGGCGCTGGCTTGGATTGACAGAGTCAAGCAGAACTTCCTTGATGCGCTGAGCAGAAATCTCGAGATCTTCAGGGGCGGCGTTCTGGATAGCACGAATTAACCGCTCACGATTGGAGCGCTTCAGATCCATAATCTCGGCGAAGCTTCTTTCGGAGTCACTGGACTGCTCCATAACTATCTCCAAGGTATCTTGAGAGAATTACCTGAGATCTACACGCCAGTGTCAAATAGCTCCCTCAGATTCGTCAATGTAGCCTTTGTGCCTCCGCATCACCATAACCGTCCCAAAATCGTCTCACGCTTATCAACGTCAAGCGTGCATGCATGCTGTTTATACCATCCCTCTGTATCAGAAAGTCACTCAAGGCCAGTGGCAATTCGGTAAATCCTAGCTGTCGCTCTAGCGTCTTTCTCGCCATCCAATCGTCGTATCCTCAGCCGCTGATGGATGATGCATTCTTTGCTTATGTAATCGATTTTAAATTCGCCTTTTTTTCGTACCCAAGGCGTCCCCTCAATGCCTACTCCCTTTTGCATCCAGGCTGTAACTGGGTAGTGCACAACTCATCTAAATTCTGAAAGCAAAGACCAGGACAAGGTAGGGTTTGTGATACCGCCAGTTCCTGGCGACTCACAATCGGCGCGCACCAGTCGTTACACTCCCTTTGCTTGCCTACCTTCCCTACTCAGGGCAAGCCCCGAGACCCCAATACCTGGAAAAGGAAAGCTCATGAGCCTTAGCGAACAACGCCGACGTACAGGATGGCTACCGGCAATTCGTTGTTTTGAGGAAGAGGAAGCACTGGTACGCGAGAAAGCCCACGATAGCGGAATGAGTGTTGGTCAGTTCGTACTGGCCGCTGCATTGAAGCGACAGACCAGAAGCAAAATTGACTCCCACGTAATCAATGAGCTGCGGCGTCTAGGTGGCCTTCAAAAGCATCTTTTCGCCGAGGGCAACGGCGCGCTTTCCAAGGAGTACGCAAATGTCTTGGTTGAGATTACCGAAGCCATCAAGCGTATCGGGTGTTGAGGCAAACCCGTTGTCCCTTGGTGACTCACAGCGCTGTGCTTATCTCATGCAATGCCAGGACTTCCTGCTCTGCTAGACCACGACTACGCTGTTCCAACCCTGCCGTCGAGCTCAGCACTTGATGTTCGATTTCCTGTTGCTCCAATAACCTTCCCAACAAGATGACCTCTCCGTCCGCCTCAAGCCTAAGAAGCTGCTCTGGACAGCTGAACGCCCAACGATCAAGTATTTGCCAGCCACGGGCGTGATAAGACGGAGAGCGGAGTACAGATTGAATGGAGGAGCTTGCCAACACGTTGGCGGCAATTGATAGCGGCGCGCGGTCACTGAGCATGTGTATCTCCCACTTTACGGAGGCGTGTGATCATTCTTGTATTTTGCGCAATGGAGGAAGACCGGAAGCCGCCCTGTAGCTTCAGCTCTCCAATGTGCTGATGGCAGAATCCAAGTGCAGCAAGGGTAACTATATCGTTACGGGCAAGTGCTCGATTAGCCGAGCGCATCATTGCATTGGCCTGCTCCAGTCGAGCGATATCTTTCGAGACAGAGCAGCTGGTTGGTTTTCTCATAGCCCACTCCTAATCAATGATGGGCTGACACTCAGGAGTGCTTACCCAGGCCGCCCCCTAACTACTGAACAAAGTACTGAGTCGAGCCTCGGTCTTGAGCACTTCTGCCGACCTCAATACAAGACTGAACACAGGAACATCAAGGTTGTTGATCAGCACCTCCAACCGATGATTGCGCTTCCCGGCCGGAACGATCCGCCAAGAATTAATTTCACCAAAACTGAAGAAATGCTCCGCACCATTGATTGGATAGACCAGCAGTCTCCGCTCTGAACCATCGATACCCAGATAGGCATCATTCATCTTCGCAAAGACTTCGAGCTGCGGTTGAAAGCTTCCGCTCCGGAAGCCCACGTTATCTGACTATAACTAGCGCCCTATCAGGTTCGAGTGCAGTGTATTGGGGCAAGCGTCACAAGCTCCCCCGCAAACCTCGTTTCAAGCATCCTCGGTTAGCACAGCAGTCCAAATGCGCTTGAGTGGCAGCTCTGATTTAATTCCCTCATCCAACCGGTCGTAGTTTAGGAATAACTGCTCCAGCAAGTCATCTTGGCTCCATAGGCGCAAACGGAAGAAGCTGGAGGCCAATTCTTTCTGCACATTGCTGCGGTAGCCGCCCCAAGCGACGAACAAGCCCTGGCTGGCGTTGAACTTGCTCATAGCCCCCAAAAGCTTATCCACCGTCGACCGGTCGACTAGACCGGTACCGGACTTCACCTCGACGCAGAGGTTCTGCTCGCCAAATCCCATCAAGCCAGTGCTGGCCAGGATATCCACGCCACCGTCGGCACCTTCCGGGCTTTGCCAGATGCTAAAGCCCTGGGCGCGTAGGATGGCCGCCACCAAAGTGGTCAACCGGTGGCCTTTGAAGCGGCGCTCGATCAACCGCACGATATGGTCTTTGCCGGTGCGTTCCAGGTCAGTTTCCGCCTGCTCCACCGCGACTTCGTCCGAGGCGGTGACCTCGCCCTTGACCAACTCCTGCAAAGATTCCGGCTGCCAGCCATTAGCTTTCATGGCCTTGAGCCGGCCTTCGGCGTTATTACGCTGAATCCGACAAATAGTCATAAAAGCGCCGAAGCTGTAGAGCAAATCCTGAGAAAAGTTCGAGCGCGGAATAGCCTCGCCAATCCACTTCAATGAACGCCAGTGGTAGAACGGATCGGGGCCATCGCTAGCAAACTGGTAGTCGCCAACAATCTCACCGATATAAATCACCGGTTGAGTTTTGAGAGGCACCACCACCCAATCCCCCACCTGCATACGCCGGGCGAAAGGCCAGACCTGGCTGGTCCAGTTTTGCAGCTTCTTCGGTTTAGCATCGGGGAAGCGCTTCGCCAAAGCAGCATGTAACTGCTCGCGCTTCTGTAGATCAGCAAGATTCACGTCCAAGCCGTCCCAAGTTACATAAACACGGCGTTCGCCGATAAATTTTTCCTCGAACTCTCCGGCGGAACCCGCTCGCACCAGCCAGATGGCCATTTGGACTACTCCTTTCAAACATTGCCCTGCCCATTACGAGCGCTTCGATCAATTTGTTGCCGCGCTCTTGCTCCCACGCCACGCCTTAGGCTGTGCCGCACGCTGCGTGCGAATTCGCTCCAGCAGTATGCTAGCCGGCTCGTCGTTGGGGTCCTGCGGTACCAGTTCGCCCCGGAAGGCCTTGGCCAGTATGCTCTGGGTCAACAGGTCGATACGTGCCTTGGCAATTTGAAATTTACTTTCAAGCAATTCGGAAAAAGCAAATAGCTGATTGACACGCCTGACAATTTCCAACTGTTCGTCAATAGGGGGAAGATCAATCGGCATTTTCTTCATAGAGCCAACATTGAAGTGCTGCTGGGCAACCCCAACCTGGTTTGCTGCGACATTTTTTTGCGCAACTTCAGAGTTCATAAACAAGCAGCCAAACTGAGAGTTAAGCCTCTCTGAAGGTCTAGC
Organism: Pseudomonas sp. NPDC098747; assembly: GCF_044760045.1. Classification (NCBI taxonomy): domain Bacteria; kingdom Pseudomonadati; phylum Pseudomonadota; class Gammaproteobacteria; order Pseudomonadales; family Pseudomonadaceae; genus Pseudomonas; species Pseudomonas sp. NPDC098747. The sequence goes on from NZ_JBIWAL010000009.1 coordinate 96,544, forward strand.
GATAACAAGGTCAGAACAGTTGGCGATCTCTAAATCATCCGGTATTACACATGTTACCCCCGGCGCGCCAGAACGAACTATAGCCAAATCTCCCGGTGAAAGTTTTGACTTGATAATTTTATCGTGAAACCCTTGGGATATATGAAGGAGGTTTGTATTTGAGAATCTAAATGGACGGACATTCTGAGAGCGTAAGAATGGAATTCCTGTTTCTGTATATTGATCGGACATTTTGCCAACATAACCGACAGTGATTTCAGAGCAAATAGCTCCAAAATTTGTTACCTCCCAGTTCTTCACACCTAGCTTGTCTAAGCTATTAGATATACGCCAATCCTCCGTCAACCGCCCGGCAACGGCAGCGGCAAGAACAGATTGGCGAAAGCGCTTAAGCAGCAGGGGAAGAGCGTCGATTCGGTCTTTTATGGTGCCGACTTGAACCAACAGCTCATCAAGTTTTTGAGTGATACGGGCTTGCTCGGCATGTGGCGCAATATTAAGAGAAACTTCTCGGACATTGTCCAAATTTAGGACAGGTCGCCCCATTCCATAAGCGCTTGCCTCCAATTTTGTTTGAACACTGCCGTCACCCGGAGAAATCAATTGCTTGTGAACAAACTTTGCTAATGACTTGTCTGCCAATCTAACGAGCGCCACCGACTGGCTTACATACGCTTCAGGTACATCCCCTTCAATATGTGCGCACTTTCCAACATTGGCACCAGTGATGGTGAGCAAAATATCGTCTTTTTTAATGAGAGTTCGCTTACCCTCCACCTTCTCAGGAAGGTTAACCTTAGCGATACTATTAAAGCCATTTAATTTGTTTGTATTTATATCCTGAGTTCTGACAAAAAGAGCACCTTCTTCCGCGTAGTACTTGGACCAGTCACGAGATCCGCTAGTTACATACTCTAAAAGATCATCAAGCTTCGCCTTACTCCAACCTTGCGGCAACTCACTCATTCTCCTGAGCCTCGACCATCACCAAGCCCAACATCTCCGCCAGTAATTGCTTCTGGGCTAGCACTTCATCCTCAGCGCCCAATGCCTTCATCAACTCATCCAGTTCGTGCAGGGCTTCCGTTAGTTCAGCCATGGCTTCGCCGGCCAATACTTCGGGGGCAGGAAGATTGCTGGTCTCCAAGTTGTTGGCGTCTTTCAGCCAACTGATATCCAGGAAGTCGTTACGCTCGCGGATCTGCTCACGGGTAAAACAGCGGAAACGACTCAGCTCACCAATACCCTCGACATTCTCGGCGCGCGGGCTATTTCCATTGGGATCGTCACCATAGGCCTGCTCAAATGGCTTGAGCTGTGCAGCACCGAATGGGGTGCGCTTGCCAAAGCTGGGCATATTGCTGCGCATATCGTAGATCCAGGTGCGCTGGGTGCAGCCCTGATCCTGGCGCGGGTCACTGGAGCTGCCCCTCTGGAAAAACAGCACGTTGGTCTTCACGCCCTGGGCATAGAAGATGCCGGTAGGTAGACGCAGGATGGTGTGCAGGTTGCACTTGTCCATCAGGTCACGGCGGATATCTGCACCGGTGCCGACCTCGAACAATACATTGTCTGGCAGTACCACGGCGGCACGACCGCCAGGCTTGAGGCCACGGTAGATATGCTGGAGAAAGGCTAACTGCTTGTTGGTGGTCGGATAGCGTAGGTCGCCACGGCTCGGCAGGCCGCCGCCCTTGGCAATACCGAAGGGGGGGTTACTGAGGATCAGATCGGCCGGCGGCAGGTTCTCGCCATCCGGCGATAGGGTGTCGCCGAAACGCACACCGGTTTCACCGTCAGACTGCAGGTTGTGCAGCATCAGGTTCATCAGCGCCAGCCGGTGGGTGTCGAGCACCAACTCGATGCCATGGAACTGACGGCGATAGCGCTGGAACTCCTCGACACTCAACCCACCGACATCGGCATGTTCGGCCAGGTAATGGTTGGCGGCGATAAGGAATCCACCAGTGCCAGCAGCTGGGTCCTGAATGATCTCGAACAGACGCGGCTTGACGCAGGTGACGATACAGTCGATCAACGGCCGTGGAGTAAAGTATTGGCCGGCACCTGATTTGGTTTCACCGGCGTTTTTTTCCAGTAAGCCTTCATACAAGTCACCCAAACCTTCCTGGCGGGCGGAGTACCAGTCCAGCTCGTCGATGGCTTTGACCAGACTGGTCAAGGTGGTCGGCTTACGGATAAAGGAGCCAGCACTGGCGAAAATTTGCCGGGTGATGGCGGTGCCTTGGCTGTCCTTGCTGCCGAGGTGAATCAACAGAGCACGGTAGAAGTCCAAATCGGCACGGGCTGCTGCGGCCTCCAAGTCATCCCAACGGTAGCCTTCAGGCAGCTGATCCTCACGACCAGTTTCCTTGGCCATTTTGAGAAACAGCAGATAAGTCAGCTCGGTGACATATTGATGGTAGGTAACACCGTCGCTGCGTAATACATGGCAGAGATTCCAGAGTTTCTGGACGATATCGTGGGTAACTTGGCTCATGGGGCTCTCTACTACTTAGCCCAATCGGGCATAAAAACGGATGGTCGCGCCGGAAAAGGCACGCCTTATAGCATTCTCAGGCTTGCTGTGCCCATACGGCTTCGTTGAGCTCGGCCAGCAGCTCCTGCAGGTGACCATCGAAGAAGCGATCGATACGCCCGAAACCGCCTTCCTCAGCCAACGGTCCGTTGTCTAACACCTCACGGTCTAGCACCACATTTCGCTTGAGTTGCCTGCCGAGCTTGTCCAGCCATTGTTTCTGTAAGGCGCTGAACTCTGGGTGGCGCTGGCGAATGCGGTTGAGCGCCTGGTCGACACGATGCTCGAAAGGTACCAACGGATCGCCCAGGGCCGCCTGACGAATAAAACCGAGGATGCCAGCAGCGATGGACTCGCTCCTGCGGTGCGCCCAGGCGGTGCCCAGAGAGCGTTCATCGAAGCCGGCAATTTGCAGGGTAACCGCCAGCTTTTTCAAATCGGCGCGAGTCAACTCACGCGGTCGCTGCAGCACGGCAACCAGTGCCGGAATCTCGTTGCCGTGTTCTTTGAGATAGCTGGCGAAACGATCCAGGTAGTCATCCGCTTCGCCAAAATAAGGCGCAACACCGACGATTTTGTCGGGCTGCTGAGAAATCGGAATGGCATCGCGATGCTTGCCCGATTTGGCATCCAGTAGCTCGCCGAGCCAAGGGTTATCGCAAAACCATTGGGCAATCTGTACCAGCGGGGTTTCTTTGAGGAACTTGCCAAATTCCTTGGGCGTCATGCCGATGCCTTCCTGAAACACGGACTGCTGGCGGTCATCCAAATGGCGGGCCTTGCGCTGGAACTTGGCCAGGAACTGGTCACGGATCAGCGCCTGGGCCTGTTCGCCTTGCTGTTCTCGCAGTTCCTCGCTGAGTTGGCTGAAGCTGATATTCGGGTTGACCACCACTGGACGCATGTTGGTGTTCTGTAACATGTCGCTGTAGGTGCCTACGGCATCGAAGACGCGGAACTCTTCCTTGTTAATGGCCTCGCAGCGGCGGGTAGCGCGACCAAGCATCTGTTCGAAGAGAATGCGGCTATTCACTTTTCGCAGGAACACCAGACTGCAGATGGCCGGTACGTCGATACCGGTCGTCAGCAAATCCACGGTCACGGCAATGGCGGGGAGTCGCTCGTTACGGAAATTGCGGATCTGCTGCAGAGGCTTGTCCGACTGGCCGGTGATCTTGCGTATGTGATCATCGCCAATCTCGTCGGGGTACTGCTGGGCCATAGCTTTTTTCAGCCGATCAACCACTAGGTCAGCATGCTCATCGGTGACACAGAAGATCAGGGTTTTATCTGGACCGAACGGGTTGATGTGCTTCACCAGCTCGCCGCATACCGCCTCATTGAATGGCGCAGTAATAACCTTTTTGTTGAATTCGGCTACTTCAAAGGAGAGCTCGTCCGGTGTGTCGAACAACTCAATCTCTTGAGTATCTGGGCAGTAAACCTGCACCTTTTCGCCAGCTTTCCAGTGAATACCGTTTTCCGACAGTTCGGTCTTGATCACCAACGGTGGGTCGTAGTCGACCAGCACACCGTCTAGAACGGCCTCGCGGTAACTGTAGAAGTACACCGGGTGCCCAAAGATCTCCGAAGTATGTAGGGCAGGGGTAGCAGTCATGCCGATACGCACGGCATCGAAATGTTCGACCACTTTACGGTATTTGGAGATGTAGTCCTGCTGGTCACGAAAGCTGAATTCGGTTTCCGACAGCTCGCGGTCGAGTAGATAGCCACGGTGGCATTCGTCGATGATCACGCAATCGTAAGCATCCACTGGCGGAACCTTGCTCGGTTCGTTGCCGAGAATACGCGCCACCATGCCCTGCACCGTGGCGATATGCACGCATGTTTCCGGGTCAGCCAGCGCCTCGTCGATCTCCTTGATGCCAAAGGCGTCGGCAAAGGTCTGTAAGGTATCGACGCGGGTGTCCTTGAAGCTGTTGGCGGCCTGTTCGCCCAGAGCGGCACGGTCTACGAGAAAGAGTACACGGCGGAAGCGACGAGTTTTGAGCAGGCGATAGATCAATGCGATGCAAGTCTTGGTCTTGCCGGTACCGGTGGCCATAGCCAACAAACAATAGCGTTTACCCTCACGCAGGTTTTTCTCAACCGCCTCGATTGCTTTGCGCTGGTAGCCGCGGAGATCGAAACCGAAATTGAACGGCATTTGTTCCAGTTCTATTTCTGCGTGGGGGATGTCCTGTTTGAACAGCTCCCATAACCCTTCCGGGCTGTACCAGCCATCCAGAGCGCGGCGCAGATTGCTGGCTTGACGCAAATCACAGAACCAGATACCAGAAAGGTGCTCGAGCTGCTTGAGGTATGGCCGGCCGTTGCTGGCAAAAACAAAGGGCACCCTGAACTCGCCCCAGGGGCCACCAGGTAGTTTGCAATCGGCGGCGGTCGCCCCTCGGGCGTAACGCTTGGCCTGGTCGATGTCTCCAGAGACGTTACGGCTCTGACGCTTGGCCTCGACCAGAGCAAGCAGCTCTAATCCATGAAACAGTGCGTAATCCGCTGGACCATTGTTCGTTGGCCATTCCGCGATGGCTTTGTATTGACCGGCTTCTGGGCGTGCTCCTTTGCTGTATCGCAAGTTGACCGTATCCACCTGCCAACCTGCGGCGGCAAGTTGAGCGTCGATCAGCACGCGAGTAGCAGATTCGTCCATCTCTACCAATTTCGCTGCGGCAAATGCACGCTGCATGAATTGTTTTGAGTAAGAGATGTCGGCAATGCCTTGCAACTGTAGCTCAGCCAATTTGGCCTGCAGTTGCTGTTTACTCGCCTCCTCCTCGGAGGCAAGAGTCGCCCAGAGTTGAGCCTCTTCCGCTAACGCTTCAGCGCGCAGACTGGCTGCACTAGCCTCGGATTGGACAGCCGTAAGTTGGGCGTCTAGCTGCGCTTTGTGCTCGCGCAGTTTGGCCAACTCCCGTTGTACCTCTTCAGGAATGACTACCGGGACTTCAGGAATGACGAAAGCTTTAGTCTGCAGATCCTCACGACCAAAAGTACGCTGAAACCATAGGCCTAATTGGGCTGCGAATTTCAGTGCTTGGAGGGCTAGGCGTAGATCATCAGCAAACTCGTGATTGGCTCGATTACCCAGCTTTCGGACAACGTGAAATAGATCAGTTACTTCACGCGGCACGCCAAGACGGCTGAGCGTCTGGATTAGCTCCAACTGGCTTTGTTCTGCTTCGACTTTGTATTTTCCAAGACGCGCAGCAGTCTCCTGAGCAAGCAACTCGCCAAACTGACGTGACTTGAGCAGGCTAGTGTTCGGGTCTTCTTTGAAATACTGCTCAGCTCGCGACCCTAGCTTTGCCAGCTCTGGGCTTAACGTGACTAGGTGAGAAAAGTTGGATTGTCGATCCGTCATTACTAGCTTCCTGGAGGCTGATCTGCATCCCATTCTCCTTAAAATAACTCAAATTCCATGTGCCAGCATCAAAGGTCAGAGCATATGCATTTATTGTAGGCAGCGGGTTCAAGAAAAAGCGTTCTGAATGCCACAAATTTTCCACACTCACCCTGCTAACCGTGGCGAAAACCGGCTACACTCAGCTACCACAACCCTTTCATTTCCCAGCCAATCCGCGCTAACGTATTGATTCTAAACGTCGACTTTTAGGACTCCGAAGGTAGGGGTCGTGGGCTCGAATCCCGCCTGGTGCACCATATAGCACTAGTTTTAAATCTCAAAAAGCCCGCCCGCTGCTGGCTTACTTGTTTCTGGCTATCCAACCCAGCGAAAAAACCTCGAATCAAAGCCAACACCCAAGCCTGGCCGCGCATGGGTGAAAGCGAAATCGAACGAGGCACTTTTGTAACTCTTGTCAATGCTGAACGCACCGCCCTCATCAACCCATCAATTGTCATATTGGCGCATAACTCACAAACTACATGCCCCGGTAGATTGCTCATCGGGGCATAGGTTTTTCGCAATCGACCGCATCGCGAGCTTTTTACAGCTTTACTGACCTGCGCGCAGCTCGCAGGCTGCGGTAAATATCTCACTGTTCCTATCTTTGCAGTAGCAAGATAGAAGTCGTCCAAAAGCTAACTGATGAGTTCCACAAGCACATCCGTCGACCACTTCTGCTCTGAGTTCTGTACTTTGGCTGTTTCTATTACTTTAGCCATGTGCATAAGTTGATCTTGGGCCTCGAGATCAAAGTTAAACCACATATCGGTATGGGAACGAAAACGCACCTGCCAATAGGCAATGCCTTGGTCGAATCTGATCCTCAGAGACCGGCCGTCTTCAAATTCCAGATCAAGCCTACGCCGGTGAGGGACATCACGATTCGAAGCCTCGACAACGAGTTCAACTGACTGGCCGGCCATTACAGAAAGCCACTTGCTGACAAAAAACTCAAAGTCATCCTGCCTTGACCAGTCATCGTAGACCTTGCGACCCTGTGGTCGCCCGGACTTAAACAACGTACAGATTTGTACCTCAGCACCAGCAGAAATACGTGTTTTGAGATACTTGAGGACCGTACCCAGAATCGTGATGACGGCAGGGTTCTGGATATAACGATCTGAATACTTCACCCTGCAAATGGTTGCACTTTCCAGCACCCCTGCAATTTGCTGATTTTTGGAGAGAAGCGCCCAGAAGCGATCACCAAACGACAGCAGCGGCCCATTGAGCTCCTCCTGAATCGGCAAATCAAAGATCACCCCATTTCCAGAGGGCGGGCTCACTACACCTACCAGGTCAAATGCACTCCAACTGAGCGCAGGTTGAGATCGCGAGATCACCACCAGTGCGTCACTCTGATGCCAACTACTACCCGGAATCGTAGCCACAGTTGCCCTGGAAGCGAGGGTCACAATCTCACCTCCTTTGAAAGCCTGTACAACGATATGAACCTCATCGTCAGGCGCACGACAACCGATACTTACGCCAATAAGTGACAGGAGTTGTAAATCCTGCAGGAGATCTACATCGATAATTCCCGGAGGTACTAGGAGCTCGACGGTCAAACCGTCAGTCAACACATAGTTCTGAATTGCTTTGCGAAATTGGGGAGCTAGGAGGTCCCACTCATCAGGATCTCCCGAGGCTACAAGGGTGATTTTTTCCACGCCTTCATTGATTAGTCGGCGCAGAACACTCTCAATACTGCCCGGTGAATATTGACCATCAATTAAGGAAAGCTTGTCTTCGATAGGCAGGCCAACGTAGTGGTTGAAGTCATCGCCCAGCCATTCAAGTGCAAGCTTGCGATCCAATTTTTCGTGGTCATGGCGAGTCTGGGAATCCAATAGGCATTCACTGCAACCGCTTTCACAATGAGAACAATGCAGCGTTTTAACCATCTTTCGCAGGAGGGATTCAATATGGAGGGGGGCACTTGAGGCAAACCCCGCTCCGCCACTGATCACATCATAAAGCTGCAATACTCTGATTGACTGGCCATTTTCCAGCTTGCTTGGCCGGGTTGCATAGCCAAGCTCAGACGCCGAAATGCCGAGTATTTCGGAAAGAGCAGATCGCAGCGCAACGGCCAAAGTCATTGAAACACAGCGCCCCAACTCGGTATCTAAAATGTGCTCTCCACGCACGGGATGATGCAGCGTCAACTCAAATACATCAGTGAGGGATGTAACACCAAGGCTTACGTTGGGAACAATGCTCCCACTCCCCTGGCAAGGCAGCCTCTTGTTGCTCTGATCTTTATCCTCTTTGGTCGGCCGAGGTGGAAAGTGCTCACCAGTTGGAGACAGACCTTGTGGAAACTCATCAGCAGTCAGCATTGACTCGGCTCGACCGCAGCTCATACAAAGTGCAAAGCCAGCACCGTTTTCACCCGAGCTATGATGAAAAACTTGACCATCTGTGCCATAGGCCATCTTACCTACCACTGGATTTGGCAACGGCGTCTTGCCCGCTTTCACAAAAACCCAGGCAGTTTCAACTGGTACAAACTTCTGATGCTGGATGTTGTTCGAGGCTTCCTGATAAGCATCTGTAACGAAACCAGAGGGCTGCAGTACCTTGCGGATATTCGATGGTTTGATGAGGGAAAGGCATTCGCTATTAGTACAAATTAATTCATCAGTTTTGACTAACCCCTCCTCATAACCTAGCCCACCACAGACGTCGCAACGCCAGGCAAAGTCCATTTTCTGAGCTTCTTTGGTATCTGCATTAAGATTATGCCAATGCAATGAGACACCAGCGGATCGGAAGACACGACCATCTAGGACGATCTCTGCCCCCGGCGCATACTCACGAATGGCAATCGATAGATTGCGAGAGGGAAGCCCCTTGTAGCGCGACACATTGTCTTCACGGTCGCGCTTTACCTTGCTTTCAGCTCCTTTCTCGCGAATGTAATCTTCAATTGTAAAATTATCGAAGCTAACAACATCCGTGGGGAATCCATACCCTGGCAGGAAAGTGCGAGCAGAGAGATCACGTAGCAGGTACTCCTTGCAGTGACGACTCTTCTCAACTTGAAGGCGTTTCATGTAAGGGCTATTTGGCTTCGCCTGCTGCTCTTCTGAAAGCAAATAGCGGTAGCTTGCTAACCAACGATTCTGCAAACTTTTTAACTGTTCCATTGATCGCCGACGCAGCTGATCCGGAGCCACTCCTGCCAGAGCAGTACCTTTCACCAATTGCGACAGCGCGCCATCAATGCTCGAAACGGCCAGCCCTAGCGCCTCTAACAAGCGATCACACTGCGAGTTCCCGTTCTCATCGGCATAGAACCACTGCGCATTGAGACTAGTTTTTTCGGTTTGAGTAGGGCCAACGACATTGCAGAGGTAGTCCGCCAACAGCAATGAGTTCACATGCCGCTGGACAAGCCGGGCAGAGTTCAAAGCAACGGCCGGGGCCGGAATCTTTGTCTCAAAAGGCCAGCTGGGATTGGCAAAAACCTGCTGATCGTGCGGATTGTTTTTACAGAGCGTGTAAGCGAGTGCTCTGGACTCTTTACTTCGACCCGCTCGGCCGGCACGCTGAAGATAATTGGCCGGATGTGGCGGCACATTGTTCATAACCACAGCGGAAATACCACCAATATCTACGCCCATCTCCATGGTGGTTGAACAATTCAGGACGTTGATCTGCCCCTTTTTGAACATCTCCTCATAGGAGCCGAGGCGCTCGGAGGACTGCTGGGCCGAATGCTCAGCCGTGCGATAATAGAATCCGCCCTCCACAGACCTATCATTGATATCTGTCCATAGATTACGAGCGCGTAATTCCGAAACCTCATGATCAGCGGCTACCTGCGTTCTGATTTTCGCCAATCCGGGTGCATAGTCTTCCTGGGAGCGATCAAGCTCCCAAATACTAGGTAACTCTATTACTTCAGATGAAAAGCTCTTGCGCTGCTCATCGGTCAACTGGGAAAAATCCAGGTGAGCGGGTAGGTACGGCGTGAACCCTTTGAATGTGGTATCGAGCAATTTATTAGTAATAGGGCAAACGTATGCTCTGTCAACCAACGAAAACAGCATGTGCTCTCTAGGCAAGAAGTAGCGGTTCTCATCAGACTTCAGTGCTGATCCTGGCTTAGTCAACTGCAACCAGGCGGCCCTTAACCAGGCATTGACCAAGTCAACATCAGACGTGTTTGCTGGGTTCAAGTCTGCACCTAGCAGCAGCAACTTAATCAGGCGCTGGGAGTAATTGCCATTACGAATCTGCGGCCAGCGCTTTACTCGAGTCTCGTCTAGCTCTTTTGATTCTGGATTGCGTAGAGTTTTGGCAGAAAAACGGCTTCCGATCCAGCCCTTCCACTCCTCAGTCATAACGATGAAGCTGTTTTCTCGAACATGGAAGTCCAGTGCAACTTTCAAAAAGTCACGCCAATCTTCCAACTTCAGGCCCTTCTGCTCCCAATAAATTGGTGTGTCTTGGATTTTATCCAACCCGAGATAGACGACCTTCACCAACCCCTGAGTTTCCAGACTATTCTGACGTTTCGGACGACGCATAAACTCACGAAACAGCAGCATCTCGGCCAGTTTTTGCGGGCCATCCGACTCTTTGAAAATTTCGGGCTTTTGATATTTATTGGCAAGCAACATAGGACCTTTCTCTTGCAGATCAGCCCGTTGCTTGAGCTCATTTACAAGCTCTGGCCACGCCAGCGAAACTAGCGACGGCTTTATCTTTGCCCCACTGAGTGAGGCAAGCGCTGCAGTGAGACGTGCCACCTTTTCCTCGGCGGCCCTGACCTCCTCCTTGATATCGAGACCGCGATATAGCTCCACCTCCTCCTGTGCTTTACTGATTAGCTGCTTCAGCACTTCAGGTTCAATATTGGTTGATACCGTGTGGGAGTTGCCGTAGCTCTTTTGATGCCAGCTCAAGATCTCTACAACAAGTCCGCGCAGTCTGCTGCGCTCAGCTTCCTGCTGCATACGCACAGCCATACGCGCTGTTCCCTGCCGGCTATCAGTGAACGTAATGAGCCTACGCCCCCTTCCCGGTAGGGACTGAGGCCCATATTCCGGTTTATGGTCTTCGTCCTGATAGTCCTGGCAGTACTCAAGAACTGTCGGTACGGCATTAGTTACATAAAAAGGTGCGCCCAACATAGCGCGTCGAAATGGAAAAGCCCCCTGAAACCCTTTGTAGCCACAACATTTACGGCTGCAAACAGTATCTTGATCATTCAACCGCAGTTTCACACGCTCACCAGATACAACCGAAAACGACCCCGCATACTTGTCGAACTCACACGCGAGGTATGCTTTACCGTCATTTTCAGCGGCCCCCAGTACTAAAGGAATCTTACTCAGCAACTGCCCATCTGGGCCGACGCCAGCGTCCTCCTCACTAGGTGTTTCAACCTGCAGTGAAAACTCATCCCCGCTTGAACTGTCCCACTGGAACAGTTTGCCTCCTTTATCCCGCGCCAGCAGATGGGGCTCATTGCAGTCGTTGCAGAACGCTAACTCGAATACCGGACTACCACAGGTGCAGGTTTGCCGCTGAATGGCATATACGTAGCCAAAAGGCCAATTTTCTTGCAACGGAGTTTTCAGCTTGGCCGAGCAGCACCTATCAAAACAGGCCCAAAGACCATGAGTGGTGCGTTGGAAAAAGTGAGCACGCAGTTTCAAGAACGCTGGATCAGACTCATTGGGACGAGTCCCGGAGCAAAGATCCAACCAGCGCAAAATCTCGTTCTGCGTTGGCAACCAGCCCCCCTCCCGACTCATATGGCTGACAATCTCGGTCAGCTTCATCGGCTTAGGGGCTTCCACTAGAAAGCCTCTCAGAGCGCGAGCCTCGGGAGAGTGCACAAGAGCCTCATAACGGGCGGGATGAATCTCCGGCTCGTCCACGCTTACTGCCGGCATGGACTCCAGTTTTTCCAGAGAAATTTCTGTTTGCTGACAAAGCTCAAGGTCAGGTATGACTCGTTGACCACCCCAGACATCAATCTGAGTGACCGGAACGCCTGAAAGATCCGAGAGGAACTGCTTCAGCTGCTCCGCTGCATCATCGCCGGCAATAGTTGCCGACGTGGCCACAAAACGGACATCCTCGGGCGTAACACCAAAGGCCGTCATCACACGCCTCAACTGCAGAGCCAACTCAGCAGCTTGGGATCCTACATAGCTGTGGGCCTCATCTAAGACAATCCACCGTAAAGACTTCTGATCTCTGGATTTCCGCACGATGGGGGCATCAACCTGCCGCACCATCATGTACTCAAGCATTGTACCGTTGGTAACCAGTATCGGCGCGGGCTGCTCTCGCATGAACTCGCGCGACAGAATCTCGTTGGGTTTCAGGCTTTGCTCAGTGCGTACCTTGGCCTGCAGTTCTTCAGTGTTCCCGTTGTATAAACAGTAACGAATCCCAGAACCAAAGCTTTGCGTCCAAGCATTTAGGCGTTCTCGTTGCGAATTAATCAGTGCGTTAAGCGGATAGAGAAACAATGCTCGCACACCAACCAAAGGCTTGTTGCCAGCATCGCGGTACTCCCGGTAAAGATCGTCTAGCACAGGAACCATAAAGCATTCAGTCTTACCCGAACCGGTACCACTAGTGACCACCACGGAATGCTTCCTTTGCAGCAAGGAGCGCCAACTGGCTAGCTGGTGCGTGAATGGTTTCCAGGTCTCTCCAAACCGGTAACGCCCGTTTGCCTTACCATCAAGCGAAGCGACAATCTCCTTGCTCAGCAACTGTTCTTGGGTTGCCAGCTGCGCCATCGTGAAAGACGACTCCTCCCAGCCGAAGGTCTGCTCGAACAATGGTGGAGCCAGGAATGAACCTTCCTTGCCACATTCCGAGCGCATGAGATCACCTAGATGCTCACGCAGCCCCGGATCAGTAATACTCAGAACACTTAAGGTTGATTCTGTTGTGCGAGACAGTGCTTGTTCGACAAGGGCGGAAAAATACTTATCCATTGATTGGTACTGCCTTATGCATGTCCATAACACTGTTCAACAAGCAATATTGATAAATTGAGTTGAACCACTTTGAGTCGAAATCGCGGACCTGGCGTAAAAAAAAGATCGCCTCAACACTATTCTCAAAAACATCGGAGAATCGTGCCTTGCCACTGGCAACAGCCGCTGCGAAAACAGGCAGATAGACCACCGAATTGCGGTAATCCATTTCCAGTCTGAAAGAAATCACCGAGTCAGTCTGTCTGTTGTGCCAGCGCTCCAGTCTTTTGCCGCCAAACTCCGGCCAAGTGGCTTCACTGCGGTCACGCATCAACTCGAGATACCAATCCTGAAGAACACTCTTGTAGGCTTCTAGAGGAACATGGATCTCGGGACCTACTGGTTTGCCTGATAGGTAACGTTGCACGCTCTCACCATACGTAGGGAAAGTTTCGCCCAATCTAGAAAACATCCTGCTGATCAATGCTCCTACGGCTTCATCGGCAACGCCCTTATCCTTTAGGAAGGCACCAAATTGCTTGGCAGCCTGATGAATTTCGGCAACAGGTAGAAACTCCCAGAAAATGGGGAACTCTGCCTCAATCCGGTCAAGAAACTTCGGATTCATTTCAAACTTGAAAAGCGCCATCGACAAGGCACGGGTATGGCCGACAAGCGATTTCCAGACCTCGAATGTAGCTAGCGGAAGATAGTCGTAGCCCTCATACAGGGCTCGCAGAAACTGCCAACCACTGTGCATTGGATTAACCGCCATAACATCCAGAACGGATGTAAAGGAACTGGTTGGCGAGGCATGATCAAAAGTCAGCACCGCTTTCTGCAGGCTCTGAACCTCGTAGCTCTGTGGCAGCGGCTCCCACCCGCCGGCAATAAAAAGAGGCCGGAATGACATGGATGACGCTGATTTAGGGACGACCAGCCAAGGGCCATTCTTTTCAACCAATTCGGGCAGCTCAAACTCCCCGGTTGGCACACCCTCGCTAGCGCGTGAGTGAAGGGGAACAGCACCGCGCATAGGCTCATGAAGTAACATCAAAACAGGTTCCGGCAGCACTGCATCGCAATCGTGCAGATTGCTAGCGCTCAACACCTGCCGGTCTCGCTCCAGCCGCATCTCAGTCGAATACTTACGAACTCGAAAATTGGCATCCTGGCCGTGACCGAATACTCGCAAACCTACAACCTGATCAATACCGGACTGCAGTGAAAGCAAATCAACAATCTGTTCTCGAATACTGAACAGACTGATTTCCAGGGGTTTCTCAGTAGCGATATAGGACCAGCTGTAACAGGCGTTCTTGGCGGTATTACCTTGGAGGGTCAACTCAAGCCCAAACTTAGTTGGAGCGCCGTTGCGGGCAAACAGATAAATACGAGCGCCCAGCAGGTCATCAACACAAACATCGCGCTTTAGGTTTTTTTCATTGCAGTCAAAAGCCAGGCAACCGGAATTTGGAAACGGTAGTTCAATCTCAATCGGATCAGACAGCAAGCTTGCTGTTACTGAAAAACGCAAACTGATTGGCGGAATGCCGTCAGACGATATTTTGAGTTCAGTATGGCCCTCTCGCTTTATTTGTTGCACCCGAAGATCGCCGTTCATCACCTGAAATAAGCAGCGTTGTAGGGTATGCACCAAAATGCTGCCCTGCCCCGGCCTTTCACCACTTCGTAACTCAACACGGAAATCAGCTGGCAAAATACCGATCTTACGGCGCAATAAAGTATCGCCGCTACGGTTTCGTACCGAGACATACTGGGCACCCAGCATCTCTTGAATAACACCGCTGCCGGGTTGTTTTCCGCCGACGTAGAGGTCACCACCCTGCTTATGTAGATCACCATTGGCACCGGGCCATTGCACTCTGGGTAGTCCTACAAATGTAAGCGTGGGCTTGGTTGCCCAACCTAATAGTGTCCCTCCCAGCTCGAGCCCGAGGCCCATACCGACCGAATGCCCAGTGCGTATCCTGTAGACTTCTTCGCAATCGACTCGCAGCTGGGCCTTACCCTGGACCTTGAGCGTCGGCAGCGAACATACAGAAGACATCTCAGTGATGCAGGCCTCACCAGAATCATCTACTTGACTCAACGCATTATCGGCAGGCAGTACCAACAGGAGTTCTTCATTCGCAATGTTGAACGAGGCCTGCCCGCAGAGCTGCCAGCGATCATTGACAAGTTCAAAGCCCACCGGCACCTCCCCCAGCGCCACGGCACTGCCCTCTATGGGGATTGAGGCGATAACCATACCGCCTGCGATAGCAACCAAACTCAGTGAAGAGGCGTAGTCGTGCCGCAACCCCATCGCCTCACGCTGCCGCAGCCTGATCCTCGCAGCACCATTGTCGATAACGGCATAGCCAGGACCGAGTGACGCAATTGACCGTCCCCCTTCCACAATCGCCAATTCAAACCGTGTCGTAGAAGGTTGCACAGCTAATTTAAAGATAACTTCAGCTGGCATCGAAACCTGAACCTTGAGCGCATCAAGGTGTGCTTCGTGCAAAAAGTGTCGACACCCCCAGCCGCCGAGTTCCTTGCGGCGTCTTCTGCTCTCAACCGTTGCAGTTTTCAGCAGGCCATTGAGTAATTCATTACCAGTTTCGTTATCAAGCGGTAATGGAAACAGTTCGCGCCACTTTGGGTTCATGGCATCCAAGTGCGCGACTGGTTCATCTGCTTGAACCAGGCCATAGTCACGTACCAGTGACACTAACTGATCCGCCATGTGTGCGATCAGCTCTACTGAGGTTTGCGAAGCAAACACCTGAGGTAGGCTTGCCTTTTCAAGCTGCTGCTCTACTTGTTGGGAAGTGCTATGGCCCATTAGATGCCACTGGTCATACTGTTTGAGTACTCGATCAAACAACGTCTGAAAACGGCTGCCTCCCTCGCGCAATATCTGGAAAGGTAGCCCACCCTCACTGAAGAGCGAGCCGAGAAAATCCCTGCGTTCCGACTCGTAAAAGTGCATGGGGCGTTTCCAATAGCCCTCCAAACCCTTAGGAATAGCTTTTCCCAAGTCTGCGGGCGACAGACTGAAGCCCAATGCTTGCCATATCGGCTCCCAGCTCCAGCCGTGCTCGCGTAAGTATTCACGGCGATACCACTCAGAGCAAAAGAGCACCAAGCAGGAACAAGCTGCTGTGTCTTTAACTACCGCGTCAATCGTAGCCAATTCTCTGAGCAGATGCCGCAGGTCGTGGTACTCATCAAGACTACAGTGGTACTCATAGAGCCCACGTTGGTCTGGGACCTGCAGCTCTCGCCGCTGTAGAAACGCTTTGAGCCAGCCGGAACATTTGAATACAGACTGAGACATGAGCAACTTCCTTGATTGAGCGCCGCCGGACGCTGAGTCTTATGTCTTTATACTTAAAAAGTAGCTATTTGACATCTATACCAACGACGTGCGGAGCACGATTACAGCCTATTGCCCACCGGTTGAGGATTCTGATTCGAATCTCGCTCCGTTCATGGCCTGAGATGTTCCTGCATAATGGAGAACAGATGCTCAACAAGCTGCCCGGCTGGAAGGTTAGAAGTTGTTTGCGAATGAGCAGGGTTGAACGAGGTGGAATTCCGTAAAGGATTTCATTAGGCCGGCGATCCTCTGCTCGCTCCCTGGTAGGCATAGGAAAAGATGGGGCGGATCAATTAGATCGCTTGGACGTCCAGTCGCCCTCCAAAGCTCATTCCACATCAGTCTACTATCGCGATGCCACAAATTTGCCACACTCGCCCGGCTAACCGGGGCGAAAATCCGCTATACCCAGCTACCACAACCCTTTGATTTCCCGGCTAATCCGAGCTAACGTATTGATTCTAAACGTCGGCTTTTAGGACTCCGAAGGCAGTGGTCGTGGGTTCGAATCCCGCCTGGTGCACCATGAATAGAAACGAGTAAGCCCCGGACTGTGGTGGTCCGGGGCTTTTTTGTGGGCGCTAGTTTTTACTGGCAAATGATTACGCAAGACTTGGACTGATGGGGCAGTTGTCAACTCTAAGTTGACAACTGCCCCAGTCGACGGACTAAACGTCATCTACGGAATCTTCGGCATTTGCCGCCGATGACTGAGTCATCTACCTTACTCTGCGATTCTTGCGATGCATTACGAGATGCCGGTCGGGGAAACTAGCAATCGCATACGAAATTCAAAAACCAAGGAGGTGATATGACCAAAATGTGGATGATCCGTGGCGAGTCTGGTCGCCTGTACGATGACTTCCGGGAGCGTGGCGTGGTCGCAATCGGATGGTCACAGCTCGCACCGCTGGCGAAGCCCGGCATGTCGCGCAAGGAAGTCACTCGCCTCTATCAAGATATTGAGCCCAACATCAAACCCGGCACAGCCATATCGGGTGCATCACAGGTTTGGCGCTTCATCAATGAAATTCAGCATGGTGACTGGGTAGTTACTTACTCTCCCGCCAACCGCACTTATCTCGTTGGCAAAATCACCGGCGATTTCAAACATAACCCTGACTTGGCTGACCTCGGCATGTCCCTGACGCGTCCAGTGCAGTGGATTGATCAAGAAGTAGATCGCGACAGCCTTACCTCCGCGAGCAAAAACAGCCTCGGCTCCACACTTACAGTCTTCGTCGTCCCGGACTTTGCGCTGCAAGAACTGAAAGCGATGGCCGCTGGAAACAAACCTCCTGCGCTACCGCCAGTTGAAGAAGAATATCCGGACAGCGATCCTCTGGCAGGTATGGAAAGTCTGGCGCTTGAGCGAATCAAGGATTTGATCAGCGCCTTGCCGTGGGACGATATGCAGCACCTCGTCGCAGGAATTTTAAGAGCGATGGGTTACAAGACACAGGTTTCCCCGGCGGGCCCTGATCGCGGCAAGGACATCATCGCTTCGCCGGATGGTTTCGGATTCGAGAATCCACGAATAATCGTGGAGGTTAAACACCGCAAAGAGCAGATGGGCAGTCAGCAAATCCGCAGTTTCCTTGGTGGACGGCACAAGGATGATCGGGGGCTTTATGTCAGTACTGGTGGCTTCAGTAAGGACGCCTATTACGAAGCGGAACGAGCTAATGTGCCGCTGACGCTTTGGACGCTGGATAACCTCGTCCGCGCCTTGATCGAGCATTACGGCCAGACGGATTCGGAGACGAAACGGTTGATACCGTTAAAGATGACCTACCTGCCTGTTGCTGTCTGACACGCTGATGTTCTAACTCTCGAACGATACCCGACCAGAATTTCAAAACTGGGCAACCATCAAGTAAAACTTGACGGTTCGAGCCTTGTACTTGAGTCGGGTCAGGTAGCTTTCTTGGGTAGTTTCTTGGGTAGCCCCAAGAAACTCGACCGTTGTTTTTCTAGCATCACTGTCCGACCACCCTCAGCGCTTAGTAGTTTGAGGGTGGTGGAGCTCCACGGTTAACCGTCACTCCGTCGTCCAGTCAAACTCGTCGTAATCCTCGTCTTCGTCTTCCTCTTCTTCCCCAACCTCCTCAAAAACGTCGTCCTCATCTACAACATCTTCTTCCGACTGACTCAGCAGAAACTCCTTACGCGCTTCAGTAATCGCGCGCCGCATCTCTTCACCCTTTTGCGGGCAATTGAGGAGTTGGGCGATGCGGTCGATTTTTGGTGCCACGGTGTTCTCCAGCGCTTCAGCTATGGCCCGATAGTGCGCGTTTTTGCCGGGCAATGCCAAATGGCTGGGCGAACAGGCGGTCAGTTCTTGTGGATTTTTTTGAGCCGGGCGTCGAGGTCGGCGTTCGGGTAGCGTTTGTGCAAGTTGTTGAACAGGCTGTCGGCGGCTTGCGATTGGCCGGATTCGCGCAGGCGCAGAACTTCGCGTAATTGTTCGTCGAGGCCGTTGGCTGGGGCGGCGGCAGCGCGTTTGCTGACTTTGGCTTCGTCGGCGCGGATAGATTCACTTTGCATCGGCGCGGCCATTTCCGCCATCGGCGCGGGTGCGGACATGGCGCCTGCGGGTACGCTCAATGCTTCGGGCGCTTGTTTGCGGGCAAGGGGCGCAGCGGGTTTGGCGGCGGGAGCAAAGTCGAAGTGCGCCTGCGGCTCAGGGCCGCGTTGTACCAGCGACAGCATCAGGGCCACGCCGACGAGGCTGGCGAACGCGACTTGCCAGCGCGGTTTGCGGCAGGCGTCGAGCCAGCGCTGCCACAGATCAGGCTTCGGCATCGGGGTTTCGCGGCGGGCGGCATTGAGAATGAACGCATCGAGGTGCCTTGGCGGTTCAGCGATGTGCTGTTCGCGCACATGTTTAATCACCGGATCTTCGGGTGTCTGGCGGGCGTCAGTCATGTCAGTACCTCCTCGGCCAGCAGCCGACGCAGTTTTTGCTGGGCGTAGCGCAAGCGGCTCTTGACGGTTTCCAGCGGGGCTTCGGTGAGGCTGGCGATTTGCGCCAGGTCGAGGTCGCCGTGGGCGCGCAGCAGAAACACTTCGCGCTGGTCGGCGGGCAGGGTTTGCAGAGCTGTTTCCAGGCGCTGGCTGTCGCGACTGAGGCTCAGCAGTTGTTCGGGATCGGTGGCTTCGTCGCTGACCGCGTGAGTCTGTTCATCGTAACTGTCGTGCAGCGGTTGATGGGCGCCATGTTTGCGCCAATGGTCGATCAGGCGATTACGGGCAATCTGGAACAGCCACGTACGAAATGTCGCCCGTCCTTGTGGCTGACTGGCGCTGCGGATCAGGCTCAGCCAGGTTTCCTGAAAGACTTCGTCGGCCAGGTCCGGTTTGCTACTCAAACCGAGCAGAAACCGATACAAACCCTGCCGATGGCGGGCGTACAAGATCTCGAACGCCGCGCCGTCGCCCTCGCGATAACGCGCCAGCAGCGCTTCATCGCTACTGGCGGTTGGGCTGTCTGCCGAGGCAAACAGCTGCGTGATGAAGCCTTTCAGACGACTCACTATTCAATCCGTCGCTCAGTGGGCAGCGCATTCGATGCGCTTGAGTTGCGCAGGCTCTGCGCCAGTTCGACCAGTTGCACGAACTCGTTGCGCAGGCCGAAACGGTCGTCGCCACGGGCGCCACGGGCCAGCGCCTCGGTGTCCTTCAGACTGAAATCGCCGGTGTAGCGCCCATCCTTGAGTTGCTGGGAAAACGCGGCGACCGCGGCAGCAAAACGCAGATCTTCACTGGCGGGTGCAACCTGATTGGCAATCGGCCGCTCGATCAGCAGACTTTTCCCACCTTCTGGCTGTTGATATCGCACACGTAGCATTGCCAATTCCCCACTCTTCTCGGAAACCACCTTGCCTGATTGACCGTAGCGCAGCGGCTCCAACCAGCCCTTCTCGCCTGCCGGAACAATTTCATACAGCGCGGTCACCGTGTGTCCTGCGCCGATTTCGCCAGCGTCGACTTTGTCATTGCTGAAATCCTCTCGCTTGAGAGCTCGGTTTTCGTAGCCGAGCAGGCGATATTCACTGACTTGTGCCGGGTTGAATTCGACCTGCAATTTGACGTTTTTAGCCACCACGGCGAGGGTCGAGCCGAGTTGATCCACCAGCACTTTGCGCGCTTCGCGCAGGTTGTCGATATAGCCGTAGTTGCCATCGCCGGCATCGGCCAGTTGTTCCATCAAGTGTTCATTGTAGTTATCCACACCAAAACCTAGGGTGGTCAGGGAAATACCGGTTTTGCGTTTATCCACAGCCATTTGTTTAAGGCTGTCGAAGTTGCTGACGCCGACGTTGAAGTCGCCGTCGGTGGCCAGCAGGATTCGGTTGATGCCTTTGGCAATGAACGCCTGTTGCGCCATTTGGTAGGCCAGTTCGATGCCGGAAGCACCAGCAGTCGAGCCGCCAGCGGTCAATTGCTCGATGGCTGTGCGAATTTTCGCTTTTTCGCGTCCGGAAGTGGGCTCAAGCACCACTCTGGATTCGCCGGCATACACCACCAGCGATACACGATCCTGATCGCGTAATTGGTCAACCAGCAGTTTCAGCGTGCTTTTGACCATCGGCAGCCCTTCGCGGCGATCCATCGAGCCGGACACGTCCACCAGAAACACCAGATTGGCCGGGGCCAATTGCCCGACCGCACGAGCGGAGGCCTTGATGCCGATGCGCAGCAAACGTGTGTGGGGGTTCCACGGTGAGGCTGCCAGTTCGGTGGTCACGCCGAACGGCGAACCATCGCTGGGCAATGCGTAGTTGTAGGGGAAGTAGTTGACCATTTCCTCCAGCCGCACCGCGCCTTCCGGCGGCAGGCGTCCCTGATTAAGCAAGCGGCGAACGTTGGCGTAGGCGCCGGTATCCACGTCCGCACTGAAGGTCGAAACCGGGGTTTCGGCGACGCTGTGGATCGGGTTGTCGGCAAGCGTCTGATATTGCTCGCGCTGCGCGTCGCGATAGCCTTGTGGATAACTTTCCCCGGCAGGCATTGCAGCAAAACTGGCGATCGGTGCCGGATGTGCGCTGCGCTTGGCCATGGCGCCATCAGCCTTGATCGCTTCATGCTGCACAACGGCTTCAGTCTGAGCCGGTGCCGCAGCGGAATCAGGTTTGGAAGAGACACCGCAACCGCCGATGGCCAGCAGAGCACCGACAACGACAGGACGCAAAAGAGGAAAAGACATGGGGCTGACCTCGGGATGAAATTGACCATTCATCCTCTGAGACGGGCAGTTCGTTCAGTTCGGGTTAACGCCGTTGAAAAACTTCTGCTGTGGATAACACCGCAGAGTACGCGGCGTTCGCAGCGCATTTAAAACAGGCTGATCGGTACATTCGCCACCAGACGGAACTCGTCGTAACTGCCGTCAATCTGCCCGCCACTCGCGCGATGGTTATAGACGATGCTGCGCAGCAGCGTATTTTTCAGGGTGCCGGACTGCACCATGTAGGCGAGCATCAAGCCATTTTCGTTGTGCTTGGCACCTTCCAGCCCGCGCACGTTATAGCCTGTGTTGTGTCCGTCGCGGTCGCCGCTGTAGTGCGTGCCGTCGATGCCCCAGCCTTTGGCGTGCCACAGGCTGGCGGTCAGGCCCGGCACACCGTAGCTGGCAAGGTCGAAGTCATAGCGCAGTTGCCAGGATTTTTCGTTCGGACCGTTGTAGTCCGAGTACAGCGAGTTGGCCATGTAGTTGCCTGTGGACTCCCACACGTAGTCGAAATATTCGTCGCCGAACACCTGCTGCCACGCCGCAGTCAGACCATGTGCGCCGTGGCCGGCGGTAATTGCCAGGCTGTAGGCGTGGTTGTCGATAAAGCCCAGGTTTTGTTCACCCTGATCGCGCGTGCGGTAGTAGTTGAGGCTGGTTTTCAGCGCGACGTTGGCGCGATCCCCCATCACGTGAGTCGCGCCCAGATAATATTGCTGCCACATGTCCTCGAACCGCGAGCCATAAGCGCTAAATGTCAGACCGTAGGGCGCCTTGACTGTCGCGCCAAGATAGCTGATACGCGAACCGCTGTAGGCGCGATTGCCGAAGGTGGTGGTCAGGCGTTCGCTGCCGCTGCCGGTGCGCGGGATGGCGCGCTCGAAGCTACCCGCTTGCAGCGCCAGCCAGTCGAGTTCGTTGCTGTTCAGGCCAATGCCCTGAAAGGTCGACGGCAAGGCACGGTTGTCCTTGTAACGCAGGATCGGGTTTTCCGTGAGCATCCGTCCGGCCTTGAGTTCGGTGCTCGACACTCGCAGTTTCACGTCGCCGACTCCCAGCCGACTCCAGCTCGGGACCGCGTCGCCATCGCTATCGACCAGCACCCGGTCACCACCATTGGCCACCGCACCGTGTCCACGCTCAAGGGTCACTGCGCTGAACAGCGAGGCGTCGACACCGAAGCCCATCCAGCCTTCGGAATAGCCCGAGATGTAATTGAGCATCGCGGTCTGCACCCAGGTGTCGCGCTGGCGCGTGGGCTGTGCGACACCTGACTTTTTGATCACCAGGTGAGTACTACGCCGGGTGTGCTGATTGGAATAGTAGTGACGCAAATTCAGGTTGAGGTGGCTGCCATCGATCAGGCCTGTTGCCTGATCCTGCGCTACGACGGGTTCGGCGGCCCAAGCGGGCTGGGCGATGAGCAGCATCGGCAGCAACGCCCGACGTACATGTGATTGCATGGAAAAGAGCCTGTAAAAAGAGTGCACGCTGCCCACGCACCTGGTGCTTGAGCGGCCAACGGCAATTGCCGGTGATCAGCGGGGCGGTGCAGACGGCCAGTGTTTGATCGGGCCGCGCCAGCCTTCGTAAGCCTTGGCGCACTGCAACAACCATTGATCGGCAAACCGCGGTGCAACCATCTGCAGGCCGATCGGCATACCCCCGGATGTGAACCCGCAGTTGATCGACAAGGCCGGTTGCTCGCCCATATTCCACGGCAACGTGAACACGATGTGTTCGAAAGGCTGGCGCGGATCATTGCCGGGCGAGGGCCATTCAGCGGGAAAACTGCTGACCTGATTGGTCGGCGACAACAGCAAGTCGAAGTCACCGAACAACCGCGCGCAGCGACGACGGATTTCAAAAGTCTGATTGAAACCTTCAACCGCTCGCACCGCGCTCATCTCGGCCGCCGGTGCCGCCCAGTCCTGAATGTAGGGTAAGACTTTGTCGCGTTGCGCCGAGCTCAAGGTTTGCAGTTGCGACAACTGGCGGGCGCGCCAGAAATTATCTAGACCGTCGAGCAACTGTCGATCCATCAGCGACCCGATCAACTGCACCTGCGCGCCATGCGCTTCGAACATTCGTGCGGCATCTCGCACCGCTTCACAGACTTCATGTTCAGGCTGGAAGCCGCATCCGGGGTCGAGCATCAGCCCGATGCGTAGACCCTCCATCGACGGTGTTTGCAGGTTCCAATCCAGCGCTTGCGCCGGCAGGCTGGTGGCGTCGCGCGCATCCGGTTGTGCCAGATAACGCATCATCAGCGCGCAATCATCCACGGTGCGGGTCATCGGTCCCGCGCAACGGCCGGTGTAATACGGATCAATCGGGATCCGCCCAAGCGTTGGCTTGAACCCCACCAACCCACACCAGCCTGCCGGCAGGCGTACCGATCCGCCGATGTCGGTGCCGACATGCAGCGGACCATAACCAGCCGCCGCCGCAGCCGCCGCACCGGAACTCGAACCGCCGGGGTTTTGCGTGGTGTCCCACGGGTTGCGCGTGATGCCATGGAAACTCGACAGCCCCGACGACAGCATGCCGAAATCCGGCACCGTGGTTTTGCCCAAAATGATCGCCCCGGCTTCACGCAAACGCGCGGCCGGCGGCGCGTCGACAGTCGCCGCGATCAAAGTCGTGGCGCGCGAGCCTTGGGGGATGCAATCGCCCTCAGTGGCGATCAATTCCTTGAGTGTCACCGGGATGCCGTCGAGCATGCCGTGCGGGGTTCCACGACGCCAGCGCTCAGTCGACGCGCGCGCCTGATCGAGTACGCGCTGCGGATTGAACGCGTAAAGCGCATTGATGCTCGGCTCCCAGTGCTCGATGTGCGCCAGCAGGTGATCGTAGTATTCCAGCGGCGACAACTCGCCGCTGGCAAACAAGGTCAGCAGTTGTGCCGCCGACAAGTCATGTAAATCGGTCATCGAATAGCCGTCCGTGCCAAACCCATAGTGCGCATGCTGCAAAATATCTGCCTTAGCGCTCGGCAACCAGCGTCTGACTGGTTTGAGCCGGCTTGCGCCCACCAAAATACGCGGCGCAGGCAACGCCCACCGCCCCCATCACCAGGCTGTACGCCACGCACACCCACGGGCTCCACGGCATCAGCCCGATCAACAGCAGCGGCGTGGTGCTCGCCCATAGTGCATAGGCAATGTTGTAGGTAAACGAAATGCCCGAGACGCGGATGTGTGCGGGAAACAGGCTGACCATCACCGACGGCACTGCGCCGACCACGCCACAGCTCAAACCCGCCAGCGCATACGCCAGCCCCAGCCACGCTCCACCACTGATCAGGCAGCCATAAAGCAGGGCCACGCCGACCGGCAGCAGCATGCTGTACAACATGACCGTGCGCCAGGCGCCGATGCGGTCGACGATCAACCCGGCCAGCACACAACCGATATTCAGGAAAACAATGCCGAGGCTGCTCAGGGCGAACGTATGACTGGGGCTCATACCGAAGCTTTTTTGCATGACCGTCGGGGTGATCACCACCAGCACCACCACTGCCGAAGTCAGCACGCAGGTCAGAATCATAGCCGGCAACAACATGTGCCGATGTTCGCGCATCACGGTGCGCAACGGCAGTTCGGCGTCAGCCTCGCGGCGCGCCTGCAAAGCCATGAACACCGGCGTCTCGCTCAACCAGCGTCGCAGCCAGACACCTATCACGCCGAACAATCCACCGAGCAGGAACGGCAAGCGCCACGCGTAATCGAGAATTTCCGCGGGAGTGAACACTTGCGCCAGCAGGGTCGCGGTCAGCGCTCCGAGCAAATAGCCAAAGGTCAGTCCGGCTTGCAGGAAACCCAGCGCATAACCGCGATGTCCGGCCGGCGCGTGCTCGGCGACGAACACCCAGGCACTCGGCACTTCCCCACCGACTGCGGCGCCTTGCAACACACGCAGCAGCAACAGCAGCAACGGCGCGAAGTAACCAATCTGAGCATAGGTGGGCATGATGCCGATCAGCAGGCAGGGCAACGCCATCATCAAGATGCTCAGGCTGAACACGCGCTTGCGCCCCAGCTGATCGGCGAAGTGCGCCATCAGAATCCCGCCGAGCGGTCGCGCCAGATAGCCGGTGACAAAAATGCCGAAGCTTTGCAGCAATCTCAGCCACTCCGGCATCTCTGGCGGAAAAAACAATTGGCTGAGGGTCAGTGCAAAAAACACGAAGATGATGAAGTCGTAGATTTCCAGCGCCCCACCCAAAGCAGCAAGGCCCAGGGTCTTGTAGTCAGACTTGGAAAACTGATGGGCTCGCGAACCAGTGATGGCGGTCATGGGCAGACTCTGGATAGACAAATCAAGCAATGACGCCCGCTGACAAGGAACCGTTCGAAGCTGTTCACTTGTGCGCCGTCAGACCAATTTCAGCAGCGCGACATGCTCTACGCAAAAGGCCATCAGAACAATCAAACGGCGGTCCTGTGCTGCTTTTTAGCCGAAATCTGTACATTGAGTTTTCTACCGATTAAACAATAATCAGGCCTCCCTAACTCCCTGAATATCTGGCCAATCATGGAAGAAATTGCACGTAACTTCGCCGATTTTGCGAATCCTGACGTAGAATCAATAGCCATCATCCGGGGCCGCGTCCTACAGGCGTTGCAACAGTTTTTGCTCGAGCGCGACTTCAAACAGTTGATGCCGATCCTGATGTCGCCAATCACTGATCCGTTGAATCACGCGGTGTATCCCGCAGAACTTCAATATGAAGAACGGCGCCTGAAGCTGACCGCCAGCATGATCTTCCACAAGCAGTTGGCGCTGACCGCCAAGGGCCACGACAAGATCTTTATTGTCGCGCCGAACATCCGCCTGGAAAAACCCGAGATCAAGGATTCCGACAACCACTTGCTGGAGTTCTCGCAGTTCGATTTCGAGATCCGCGACGGTGACATGCATCAGGTCATGGCCCTCATCGAAGGCCTGATCAAGCATGTGTTCAGCGAGGTCAATCAGCACTGCGCGGTCGAGCTGTCCCAGCTCAATCGGCAACTGCCGCACTTCGCGACCGCGTTCCCGATCTACAGCTCTGACGAGTTGCGCGCCGAACATGGCGACGACTTCGAGAAAATCATGTCGGCCAAGGCGCACACGCCGTTTTTCGTCACCAACTACCGCCGCGAATTTTACGACCGCGAAACCCCGGGCACACGCGGCACGTACAACAACTATGACCTGATCTATCCCGATGGCTATGGCGAAGCCCTGTCCGGCGCGGAGCGTGAGTTCGAGTACGAGCAGATCGTCTACCGCATGAACGAGTTATCGATGGACCTGCAGCCGTTCGCCAACTACCTGGAAGTCGCCCGGCGCGGCTTGCTGCACCCAAGCGCCGGTGGCGGTCTGGGCATCGAGCGTCTGCTCAAGTTCATCTGCGGCAAGCGACGCATCCGCGATGTGGCGCTGTTCGACCGCACGGTCGGTACCAGCTTCCTGTTCTGAACCGGACCTGACTCGCAAGGCCTGCTCCGCTGTCGCGGCGGTAGGCTTGGCCATGGAGAAACACAATGTCTGCACTGCGTATTCACTGGTGCTCACCGCTCGATAGCGGTCAGCAGAAGGCCTCGGAAAAATACGACACCGGCGCCCTCGACTTTGCCGGGATCGTAGATTTCGCCAAGGAAGCCGATGAGCTGGGAATCGACTCGCTGTTGATGGGCATCAGCTACCACATGCCCGATCCGTTGCCGATGATTGGCGCACTGGTACGTGAGACCGATCGCGTCAAATTCATTCTGGCCTACCGTCCGGGCCTGGTGCCGCCAACCCTGTTCACGCAGATCGTCAACACCGTGTCGTGGATGTCGGACAAGCGTATTTCGCTGAACCTGGTAGCCGGCATTTCCCCGGACGAACAAGCCTATTACGGCGACTTCGTGGCACACGACGGACGCTATGAACGCACCGGCGAATTCCTCGACATTCTCAATCGGTTCTGGAGCGGCGAATCACCGCTGACCTACCACGGCAAGCACTACCGCATCGAAAAAGCCCAGCTCGGGCTGCCGTTCAAGGACGCCGAGCGTCCGCGCATTTATCTCAGCGGCGCCTCGGACGTTGCCCAGCAGATCGCCATCCAGCACAGCGATTGCTGGCTGCGTTATGGCGATACGCCGCAAGGCATTGCCGAGGCCGCCCGCACGGTTTTGAAGTCCGGTTGCTCGGTGGGAATTCGCATGCACGTGCTCGCCCGCGAAACCCGCGCCGAAGCGCTGGCCGCGGTCGAGAGCATGATGGAAAACCCGGACGAACAGCATCGTGAATGGGTGCGTGAATTCGTCGGACGCTGCGATTCGGAAGCGGTGAAAACCTCGTTCCGCCTCGCCGACAAAGCTGAACACGACTGGCTGTCGCCGATGCTCTGGTCGGGTGCCGTGGCCTATCGTGGCGGCCCGGCATTGTGCGTGGTCGGCAGCTATCAGGAAGTCGCCGAATACTTGTTCGAGTACAAAAAAGTCGGCGTCAGCGAATTCATATTCTCTGGCTGGCCAACACGCGACGAAATGCGCCGTTTCTGCAAATACGTGCTGCCTTATCTACGCGAGTTGGAAACCGTCTGGGACCGCGAGCATGCATGACATCAGCAGCGCTGCACGCAATAGCACGATTCGCTGGTTCGGTGCCGGGTTGCTGTGTGCCTTACTGGCGGAGCAGACCGTGCTGTTTGCCGTGCCGTTGATGATTTTCCAGCTCACCGGCAACGTGCGCTATTCCGGCGTGGCGTTTGCGCTGGAGTGGCTGCCGGCACTGATTGCCTATCCGTTCGCCGGGTTGCTGGCTGACCGGTTTGGCGGGCGCCTGCTGTTTCGCGGCGCCAATACTGCGCGGGGATTGAGCCTCGCCGTCACGCTGGGGATCTGCTGGTATCAGCCGCAATGGATGATCTGGGCGTTGATTGGCAACGGCATCGTATTGTCGGTGCTGATGGCGCCGGTGCGCATGGCGGTTGAAAAAAGCGTGCCACTGATCGCCGGCCCTGAACGCCTCGCCCACTGTCAGTCGCTGGTGCAGAACATGGAGCTGCTGGCAATGGCGCTGGGCCCTGCGCTCGCCGCCGGGTTGGCGATGTATGCCGACAAGCGCTGGCTGCTGGGGCTGGCGGCAGTCGCACTGATTGCTGCGGCGCTGTTCTGGACAGGCTTGCCGACGGCGCGTTCCGTCAGTCGCCCGTCCAGCGTGCTCAAGGATCTGGCGCTCGGCTGGCGCCTGTTGCTCGGCAACCCGCCAGTGCTGTCGCTGGCCGGGCTGAACTTCAGCATCAATCTGGCATTCGCTGCCGTGCTCAGCGCCAACGCGTTCGTCATCAGCGGCGTGTTCAGCGCCGCCGACGGCGTGTTTGGTCTGATGAACGCGGGGGCCGGCGCGCTGGGTCTGTTGAACTTCATTCTGGTGCCGCGACTGTTGGCGCGCATGTCGATTTATCGACTCGGTGCACTGGGTTTTGCCTTGCTGTGTCTGGGCCTGATCTGCATGGGCGTGGCCAGCGGTGTGTTGCTGTATGCCCTGAGTTTCCTGCTGGCAATGGCCGGATGCGCGCTGTTCAACGTGTTCAACCGTACGCAGCGGATCAAGGCGATCGAGAGCGCTCATCTGGGCAAAGTCATGGGGCCGTTTTATCTGGTCAACCTGCTCTCTTATCCGCTGGGTGGTTTGCTCACCGCCAGCGTCGGCCACGCCTACGGCGTGCAGGTGCTGATTCTGGTTCTGGCACTCGTGCTGACCGTGCCCGGCACTCTGCTGTTCATTCTGACCACCCGGCGCTTTCGCCTCGCCCTCGAAGATCCATCGCTTGCCATGGAGGCATCCCAATGAAAACTCTGCCGCACTGCCTGCTCGCCACCGTCGAGTCCGACTCGCACATGTGGAATCTGGTGTACCTGCAACTGTGGCTGGGCGAGCACGGTTTGAACGTGAAGAACCTCGGCAGCTGCACGCCGATGGACGCGGTGCTCAGTGCATTGGAACAGCGCCGCACGCAGTTGCTGGTGGTCAGCAGCGTGAATGGCCACGGTTACTCCCAAGGTCTGGAGCTGATCCGCAAGGTGCGCAAGCTGCACCCGCAACTGACCTGCGTGATCGGCGGCAAGTTGACCACTTCCGAAGATGAAACCCTGGCAGTCCGGCAACCGTTGATCGATGCCGGTTACAACCAGGTGTTCGTCGGCCCCGACGCTATCGACGCCTTCAGCGGCTATCTGGGCGCGCTGCATGCGCAGCCCGACGCCGACTCCGTACTCGCCAACAGCGTGGCGTCCTGGGGCTGAACCCCCGACCACGGCTGACTTCGCTCATTCAAAGGATTACCACGATGCACATCGTTATCGTCAACCGCTGGCCGCGCTTTCGTGATGGGCGCCGCTGGGACAACGAACTGACTCGCTACGAAGATTTCTTCGACCATCAACAACACCAGATCAGCTATGTGGTCGATGCACTCGGCGCCGACGGCGTGCTCGCTCCGGCGCAGCATATCGCTCATCAGGTGCAGGTCGCCGACGTCAACCAATACGAGCAACTGCTCGGCGCGGTGCAGGAAGTCATCGAACGCGTCGGCCCAGTCGATCAGTTGATTGCCCTGTCCGAGTTCACCCTGGAAATCGCCGCGCGCGTGCGCCAGACCCTGAACATTCCCGGTCACGGCCCGGACGAAGTGGCGGTGTACCGCGACAAGGCGCGCATGAAGGAAATCCTGCAGAGCCACGGCCTGCCGGTGCCGCCGTTTGCGCGTTGCGAGTCGGTGCAACAGGCAGTGGATTTCGCCCGCGAAATCGGTTTCCCGTTGATCGTAAAACCGGTGGACGGTGCAGCGAGCATGGGCGTGGAGAAGGTCGAAAACGAAACCTCCCTGCGCACGCTGCTCAATAGCATCGACCTGTCGCGCTATGAGATCGAAGGCTTCATGCACGGCCAGACCTACCACATCGACGGCTTCGTCGATGTCGACGGCAGCGTGCCGTTTCAGGTGGTGTCGCGTTACATCAACAGTTGCCTGGATTTCGCCAAGGCGCAGCCGCTGGGCTCGGTGATCGTCCAGGCATCGGCCCTGCGCACGCGCATCGAGGCTTTCAGCCAACAGATCATGCGTGCCCTCGATCTGCGCTGCACGGCGTTCCACCTGGAGATTTTCGTCGAACCGGACGACTCGCTGGTGTTCCTCGAAATCGGTGCACGGGTCGGCGGCAGTGAAGTCCCGCACCTGATCAACAAAGTGTTCGGGGTCAATCTCTACGAGCATTGGTTACGCCGCCTCGCCGGCGATCACGTGCCGGTACCCGCCGTCAGCCACGACCCGAGCGGCGGCTGGCTGGTGATCCCGAAACCCGCAGCCTTGCCGTGCCGGGTGGTGCAGGCCGATTCGCTACGCGAAACCTTGCCCAATCTGTGGCGTGAGCTGCTGCCCGAGCCGGGGCAGATTCTCGAGTCCGGCGGCAGTTACGACGCACTGCACAGCGGACGCTTCATTTTTGTCGGCGGCAGCGAAATCGCCACTGAAAACGATATCCGCCACACCACTCAGGCATTCCAATTCCAGGCGGAACCGGTATGAACTCCACCACTTCCCAAGCCCTGAACGACGAACCTCTGCTGGGTCAGCTCAACCATTATTTGCGCGCCGACGAACGTCGCGCAGTGGCTATCCTCGGCGAGCGTCTGATTGAGGCTGCGGGTGGCCTCGACGGGCTGACCGGCTACAAATTGATGGTCGCTTACGGCGGCGGTAAAGACAGCTCGTACACCGTAGCCATGCTGCGCGCCACGCAATTGCAGCTGTCGATCCTGCATGGCCGCACCTTTCAGTTGCGCATCGCCAACATGCGTCATGCCGGCGTGCCGGATGCGGTGATGGCCAACATTGATCGGGTCTACCGCGCGCTGCACCTGTTCGATGATCCCCGGGTAGAAATGCTGGTGGTCGATCACCGCCAGATTCGCCCGTTCGAACGGCATCTACCGTTCCCCGACGATGTGCAGGCAATGAACCGTTTCGACGTGTTGATGAACGGCCATCGCACCGCAGGCGACGGTCGTCCGACCTTCTGCAACAGCTGCAACCTCGCCGTGGCGGATTTCTACGGTCGCGCCGCGTGGTGGCAGGGCGGCGTCGATGCAGTGGTCACCGGTGATTCGCGCAAAGAGCAGAAGCACTACTTCACCTGGATCATGCGTCTGGCGCAGCGCCTCGGGCTGGATGTCGAGGAATGCCGCCGGCAGGGCTTTCGCGGGTTGCTGCAAGCGTTGGATGGCGTGGCCCAGACCTACTTCGTCGAACTGTTCGGTGAAGGTTTCGATCAGCAGCGCGAGGAACGTCGCGTCGCCTGCGGTGACGACAATGCCGACCCGGCGTTCATCAGCATTTACGATCTGGTCAGCTACAAGGTCGAGGATCATTGGGAATTGATCACCGAATTCCTCGATTTTCGTTTCGAAGAACTGGCATTCAGCTTCACCGAATCGGATTGCGCCAACCCGATGTTGATGGCGCACTTTCGTGGGCTCAAGGCCGAGTATGTGCAGGGTCGCAGCTACAACCAGGGGATTGCCGAATACCTGGAGCTGGCGCAGGCGCTTATGCGCAAGAAAGAAATGCCCCAGCGTCTGATCGATCTGGCCATGTCGGCGTATGTCGATGCGCAGGGCATGCAGGCGCGCCGCACGCTCGCCGAGCGCTTCGCCGAGCAGGCGTTCGGTTTGAATGAAATGCAATTGGTGTGTATGCAATTTGCGCCGTTCGTTGATCGTGGCCGTGAGTTCTCCAGCTTCGTCGGGCTATGCCATCCACAGCGTCTGGCCGATCTCGACAATCTGCACCGAGTGCTCGCTGGCGAACACGACGATCCGGCCCTCAGTCAGTGGCTGAGCGAGGTCAGCGGCTTGCCACTGCCAGCGTTGCGCAGTCTGTACGCGCAACAACGCATCGATTTCGACAGCGACGTCACGCTGATCGCGCGGGTGCGCGCCGGTGATCCGCACAAGGGGCGCATCAGTCGCTACGACCCGGCGACCGGTGAAACCGTGGTTGAACTGGTCTCGGGACGCTAAAGCATGACTGCGTTCAACGGCGGCCATTTTCAACAGTTCATTGAGCGCGCCCGCGCCCGCGATGAGCTGGTGGTGCAACCGCGTATGGGTTTTGGCGCACTCAGCCAGATGCGCGCGGGGCTGGCGAGCGTCGCCGCCCTGCCCTGCGCGACCATCGGCACCATCACGCTCGACAGCTACACCCGGGTCGGCGATTACCAGAGTGCGTTGCAGTGCCTGAACAGTTCGGCGCCGATGAACGGGTTCCCGATCATCAGCCATCCGATCGAAGCGGTGCGCGGCATGCTCGCCGGACTGTACAGCGCAGAGTTTCCGATTCAGATCCGCCACGGCACGGCCAAACCGCAGAACGTTCTTCAGCGCTTGGCAGCATTGGGTCTGGACGCCACGGAGGGCGGCCCGGTGTCGTATTGCATGCCCTACAGCCGCCTGCCGTTGGCCGAGGCGGTCAGTGCCTGGGCGCAGAGCTGTCAGGTGCTGGCAGGCGCGACCGAACATGCACATATCGAGAGTTTCGGCGGTTGTCTGTTGGGGCAGTTGTGCCCGCCCTCGCTGCTGATCGCCATGACCTTGCTGGAGGCCCTGTTTTTCCGTCAGCACGGGGTGCGTGGCGTCTCGTTGAGCTACGCCCAAGGCACTTCGATGGAACAGGATTTCGGGGCGTTGCAGGCATTGCGCGAATTGGCCGCGCAGTATCTCGACGGCGAACACTGGCACGTCGTGGTGTATTCATACATGGGCGTGTTCCCGACCTCCAGCCACGGCGCGCGGCGTTTGATTTGCGACAGTGCGCGGCTGACCAAGGCTGCCGGTTGCGAGCGGTTGATCGTCAAGACCATCGCCGAATCGCGGCAGATTCCTTCGGTCGAGGACAACCTTGATGCCTTGCGCATGGCCGCCGAAGTCGCCGCTGGCGACCAGCCGAAGTTTGACGCGGGCAGCGCCGGCTATTACCAGGAAACGCTGTTCGAAGCGCGGCGACTGGTGGAAACCGTGCTCAATCTGCACGCCGACATCGGCGTGGCCCTGGTGCAGGCGTTCGCGCGCGGCTTGCTCGACATTCCCTACTGCCTGCACCCAGACAATCCCGGTCGCACCACCACCCGTATCGACAATCAGGGCGCGCTGCGCTGGGGCAACACCGGCAGTTTGCCGTTGCCTCGCAGCAGTGGCTGGTCGGTGGACGGCCCCGGCATCAGCTCGTCCGAGCTGTTTCAGATGTTGCATTACACGGTGAACCGTTATGACCAACCCTTGCATTGATTCCAGCGCCGCACCGTTGATTCTGGTCGACGCTTACTCGACCGGCGCCCTGCTGGCCCGCTCACTGGCCGGACAGCGGCGCCTGCTCCATGTGCGTTCACGCGCGCACATGCCGGTCGCATTTGCCGCGAGCTGCCCGAAAGAATTGTTCGTCGAGGACTTCAGCGTCACCGAAGAAGGCCTTGAAGCATTGTTGCTGAAACTCGCCGCCTATCACCCGGCCGCCGTGCTGACTGGCAGCGAATTCGGCGTAGAACTGGCGGATTTGCTGGCCGCACGCCTGGGCCTCCCCGGCAATAATCCAGCGACCTCCGCCGCGCGTCGCGACAAATCATTGATGGCTGAACGCGTGGCCGAGGCCGGGTTGCCGGTGGCGGCACAGTTGCGCACCAGTTCGCTGGCCCGGGCGCTGGTCTGGTTCAAGGCCCGCGGCGGCGAAAGTGTGGTGGCGAAACCGTTGGACAGTGCAGGCTCGGACAACGTCTTCATCTGCCACGATGCGCTGCAACTGGAAGCAGCCATCGAGTCGATCCTCGGCGCCACCAATCTGATGATGCTCAACAATGAAGCGGTGCTGCTGCAGGAATACCTGACGGGCGCCGAGTACGTGATCAACAGCGTCAGCCATGCAGGCGAGCACTGGATCACCGACGTGTGGAAATGCTCGAAGACCTTCGCCGCCGACGGCCGCAAGATCTACGACCGCGAGGACCTGCTGCCGGCGGACGCTCGCGAGCTGCCGCAACTGATTGAATATGTGCAAGGCGTGCTCGACGCGCTGGGGATCGTGCATGGCCCGGCGCACACCGAGTTGATCCTGACCGGCAATGGCCCGCGCCTGCTGGAAACCGGTGCACGCCTGTCCGGACTGGCCTGCCCGCCCGCCCTGCAAGCGGCCACCGGCAACGATCAGGTAGCCCTGACCTGCCTCAGCTATCTGGACCCGGCGCGTCTGGCGCAGTGGCCGAAACGTTATCAGCTGTTGCAACACGCGCGGGGTATGAACCTGATCGCCCACCGCCACGGGCTGTTCGCGCAAGAGCATGTGCGCCAACGCCTGGAAGCCTTGCCGAGTTTTCACAACGCCAGGTTCCGCTTCGCCGAAGGGGCAAGGATTGCCCCCACCGTAGACCTGAACAGCTCACCGGCTGCGGTGTTTCTGCTGCACCCACAGAGCGAACGCATCGACGCTGATTACGACGCATGGCGTGGATGGGAAAGGGATTGGTTGTAACCACTGACGCCCCCGACCACGGGGCTTAACAAGGAAGAGAGCCATGAGCCTGCATACCCGAACCAAACGACTCACCGTTCCTCAATTGGTCGCGATGAAGGGGCAACAGAAAATTGTCTCCCTGACTGCATATACGAGCTGGATGGCCAGATTGATGGACCCTGTTGTCGACTTCATCCTGGTGGGTGATTCAACCAACATGGTCGGACTTGGCCGCAGCTCAACGCTCGACATGAGCCTGGAGGAAACCATCGTTTTCACCCGCGCCGTGGTCAGCAGTACCCAGCTGGCCTGCGTGATCGCCGACATGCCGTTTGGCAGTTATCAGGAATCGCCGCAGCAGGCCTACCGAAACTGCGCGCAAGTAATGGCGCGCACCGGTTGCGATGCGGTCAAGCTCGAAGGTGGCGCGGTGTTCGCCGAAACCGTGGAGTTTCTGGTCAAACGCGGCATCCCGGTGATGGCGCATCTCGGCCTGATGCCGCAATACGTAAACACCATGGGTGGCTTCAAGGCCCAAGGCATGAACGAGGCAGGCGCCTTGACCCTCGAAGCCGATGCGCGCGCACACCTTGAAGCCGGTGCTTTCAGTCTGTTGCTCGAAGGCGTGGCCGAAGGCGTGGCGCGCCGGATCAGCGATTTTTCACCCGTGCCGACCATCGGCATCGGTGCTTCACCGGCGTGCGATGGTCAGGTGTTGGTGACCGAGGACATGCTAGGGCTGGGCGGTGATCACGTACCGCGCTTCGTCAAGCAATACACCGATGTTGGCGCGCAGATCCGCCAGGCGTGTGAGGCGTTCGCCGACGAAGTGCGCGCCGGCACATTCCCCGAACTGCGGCATTGCTATGGCATCAACTGAGCGCCAGCCATCGAACCTTCATCCTGAATGGCCTGAGTCAGCATTTTCAGCGCGTGGGTGATGTCCTTGCTCCAATCGATGGTGTAGCTCAGCCGCAAATGATGCTGCCACGCCCCCTGCTGGCTGAAGATTTCGCCGGGAGCAATCACGATGCGCTTGGCCAACAAGCGCTCGAATACCCGTCGCATGTTCACCGGGCGCGTGGCCTCGATCCAGAACGCTGCGCCGCCCTGCGGGGCGACGATGCGTAACTGACCCTCCGTGTGTTCGTGCAGCATGGCCTTCATGCGCTGCATGCGGTCGATGAGCATGCTGCGCAGCATCTGCGTGTGTTGATCGATGCGCCGAGTGGTGTAGAGCTTGGCAATCGCTTTTTGCCGAATCGGCGACAAACGAAAGGCACGCTCCAGAAACAGTCGATGCAGCTCGGGCCCTTGAAAGCGGCTGAGCACAAAGCCGTAGGGCGCCTCCGAACCGATGATCTTGTCGAACGTGGAAAACACCAGCAGCCGTTCCGGGTCGGCAAAGTCACGGTAGCGCGCGGCTGTAGGGACGAAGCTGAATTCGCCATAGCAGTCATTTTCGAACAGCCAGATGCGCCGCTCCGCCAGCCAACGGCAGATCACTTGCTTGTCTTCGGCAGGCATCAGACTACCGTGGGGGATATTCACGGTGGAGGACAACACCGCAAGACTGATGGGTTCTCGCTGCAACAACGCCTGGACTTTGAGCAAATCAAAGCGGCCATCGTCACCCAGCGGCACCTCGATGACGCGGATTTTCGCCGCGTGCAGTTGCCGCAGAATCGCCCACGAACACGGCGACTCCACCAGCGCCACAGTGCCGGTCAACTTCAACGCCTCAAGGGACAACTCAAGCACGCTGCGCAAATCGGAACCGATGTAAACGTGTTCGGCACGCCAGTAGCAGCGCGTCGAACGGGTGTAACGATCGGCCAGAACACTG
Source organism: Pseudomonas sp. NPDC098747 (assembly GCF_044760045.1). Classification (NCBI taxonomy): domain Bacteria; kingdom Pseudomonadati; phylum Pseudomonadota; class Gammaproteobacteria; order Pseudomonadales; family Pseudomonadaceae; genus Pseudomonas; species Pseudomonas sp. NPDC098747. The sequence continues at coordinate 133,476 of NZ_JBIWAL010000009.1, forward strand.
CGCAATTCGGTTTCGCCAAACGGTTGATACAGCGGCGCATGCGAGCGCGGGTATTGGCGTGTCAGTTCGCGTTCGGTCATCAACAACGGGTTTTCCAGCGACAGCAGCATGGCTGGGGCATCACTGCTCAGCGCCAGCATTCCCGGTTGCCGGGCGTTGGAGAACACGTTGTCGAGCAGGTTCGGCGAGCCTTCGTTGAGCAACGCCGATGGCATGGCGCGGGTGTAGTAGCCAAGCTTCGGCCGAGCGTAGATACGCCCTTGGTCTTCTAGCAAGGAATAGGCGTATTTGGTCGTGGACACTGACACATTCAAGCGCTGCGCCAATTGTCGCAACGACGGCAGCTTCTGCTCTCCCTCAGGGCTCGCGGCTTCGATCAGTTCGACGAGATAGCGGTAAACGGCCTGATAGGCAAATGTCGAATCTTTATTTGGGTTCATGCTCAATCGCTTTAAATCCTGGTGCGTTAGGTACTGCGCTTGCCACGCGCGGTCGGGACCACGGGGGAAACACTTGCACTCGGCCATCCATGCCAACGCTCGGGCATCGAACGGATGCCCGCAGGTTTAAAACATCATCAGCAATGGACGTTGCGAAGGGGTGAAGTCGTTATCTGGGACCTGCGGGTTGTTCCGCAAGTTTCCCGCTGGATGAATCACGCGTGTCATCCATAGGGTAAGCGTCCTGCCCGGCGTCGATCGTCAGGAACAGCGCCGATAGTGCTCGCTTTCATCGGCCGATGCCAAGGGTAACCGCGCATCCCGGACAGAACGCGCGGATGCCGAGCCGCATTCAGCGATGGTAACGCCGCACCGCACTGCTGTTGCGCAGCACATGGCCTTTGATTTTTTCCATCAACTCAGCGCGAGTCAAACCGGCTGGCAAAGCGTCCGGGGCCAGATCCAGTGCGTATATCTGGATGATGTAATGGTGCGCGCTGTCACCGACCGGTGGGCACGGCCCCATGTAATGAGTGTTGCCTTTGCTGTTGGTACCACCGACGCCTTCGAAAGCGGATTTGGCGCCGACACCCGCAGCAATCTGATGAGTCGTCGACTTGATGCCGTAGTGAATCCAGTGATCGACGCCAAGACCTTTCTGGCCGTCCGGGTCGTGCATGACGATTGCGTAGCTCTGAGTTCCGGCGGGGCCGGCATTCCAGCTCAGCGCTGGCGACTGGTTCTTGCCGCCGCAACCGGAAGCGTCGCTCGCGGCGGCTGAAGTGAACAGACGGTTATCGGACACACCCGGGATGCTGAGGGTGAAGCGCTCCTGGGCCTGCGCCGGAAACTGCACGCAAAGGGCGACGGCAATCGCCGCCAGCCAAGGGTTGAGAGAGGTCAATCGGGTCATTCCGGGAGCACCTTGTGCAGTTGGGCCGTCGTCGGCTTGCAAACTATAGCTGCACCGTTCATGCCTTGGCAGTAGCAATTGGATGAACCTCGCACTGCGGCATACGGGCTGAACGTATAAAGCAGGCGCTATCCATTGCTCAAGCGTGGAAACAGATTCGCGATTGACCACTATCCCGTTTAGTAGCTGCTGAAGGCTGCGGCCTTGATCGTTCCCACGCTCTGCGTGGAAATGATCAAAGCCATTCAGCCGTTCAACGGTGAAGCGGCTCGCGATTGTCGTCATCCTCGGCGTGCAGGAAGATCACCCGCGGATGCTCCAGCGGTGCCAGTGGCGATGGCAATTGCGCGTGTGTCACTGGCCAGAAATGTGTCACCACATGGCTGATGTCGCCTTCCTGATCGTTGTGGATGGTCATCACCCCGGGCGTGCGCAGTTTTTGCAGGCGCTCGTCGCAGAGCTTGAAGCTTTTGCTCAGCCCTTCGTCGTCGATTACCGGTGACGGTAAACGACGCTGGGCGAAGCTCCTGCTTTTGCGCTGTTGATAACGCGCCCAGGCAATCAGGATCACGGCGTTGACCAAGGCGATCCACAGGTAAATCTGCAAAGTGCCCAGCGCATCGAACGCCGAGCTGTCGATGCTCGGCGCGCCGGCGTGGGTTTCGATCAGCGGCCATAGCCCGCGGATCAGCAGAAACAGCAGGCCGACCCAGGCCACCACCGTGAGGATCACGTCGATCACGACCAGGATTGGCCGCTGGCGGGTCCGGATGATTTTCATTTGATAACCTCCTCTTCGTCGTCCCCGATCGGTTTGATGCCCCGGTCAGGACTGACCCAACGTGCACGTTTCTGATGCTGGCCGAACAGCACCTTGGGGAAACTGACCAGCGTGGTCAGCAGACTGATCAACCAGAACACCAACGGGTACCAGATCACCCAAAACATCGTCCGGCCCAGTCCCGGTTCATAGCGGCGATCAATGATGATGCTGACCGCAAACTGCACCAGACACACGAATGCCAGCAGCAACCCGGTAAACGCCGGCGGCATCAGGTGATCCACTGCAATGGCTTCAGGCATGACCACAAATTTGCCGACGCCCCAGAAAATCACCGATAGCAGGAAGGTAAACGCCCAACCGGTCGACAGACAGTATTCAAACAGCAGCGGCCACAGGTAACGATGGCGGTACTGCCAAATGCCGCGAATGTTCTTGAACAGCACTTCGGCGCCGCCCTGTGCCCAGCGCAACCGCTGTTTCCACAGGCCACCGAGGGTCTCCGGCATCAGAATCCAGCACAGTGCGCGGGGCTCGTAGAAGATGCTCCAGTGATCAAGTTGCAGCTTCCAACTGATGTCGATGTCTTCAGTGATCATGTCCGGGCTCCAGTAGCCAACCCGGTGCAGTGCCGAGCGGCGGAACGCGACGATTACGCCGGACACGGTGAAGATCCGCCCGAACACCCGTTGAGTGCGTTTGATCAGCCCGATGATCGATGAGAACTCGCCGACCTGCACCCGCCCGACCAGCGTCGAACGCGTACGAATCCGTGGGTTGCCGGTCACCGCGCCAAGGCGTGCGTTGTCGAGCATCGGCGCCACCAGATAGGCCGCCGTGTTAGGTGCCAGCAGCGCATCGCCGTCGATGCACACCAGATACTCACTGCGCGCAGCAATCGCGCCCATACGCAGGGCCACAGCCTTACCCTGATTTTCCGCCAGGTGCAGGACCCGCAGCCGTGGGTCTTCCTTGGCCAGCGCATCGAGCACTTGCGCGGTGTTGTCCTTGGAGCCGTCGTTGATCGCGATGACTTCGATGTTCGGGTAATGCTGGGCCAATGCCGCATGGATAGTGTCGGCGGCGTTGTCACCTTCGTTGTAGCAAGGGATCAGGATCGAGATCAGCGGCTCGCCTTCCAGCGGCGGCGGCAGCGTGTCGTCCTTCCAAGGCCAGTGCCGCTCCCAGTGCAGCCAGAAATACAGGCCACCGGCAATCCACAAGCCAGACATGAACAACGGGTAGAAAAACACGAAGTCCATCAGGAACTGCCCGGTGACCAGGAAGATCAGCCCCAGCGGCACGCCGAGGACGAGCGCCAGAACAAGCAGGGCTAACAGTCTATCCAGCATGTCATGGGTTCCATTTGTTGGAGAGTGCAGGCCTTACGGTTTTCAGGTCCGGCAGGTTGTCGAGGAAGTTGTCCGGGTAGTAGCCGAAACTGGTCGCACCCTGACGCTTGAGGCGACCCATCCAGTCCGCCAGATGCGCGCCTTCGATGTCGGCCTGTTCCTTTTTCGTCCAGTCCCGGGCCTGCAATTCGAACACCGTGCGGTTCAACGCGCCGGGGCGTTTGCTGACGGTTTGCACCAGTTTTTCCAGCCATGGCCCAGACTGTTCCTGAGTCTGCTTTTCCATGAGCGGCATGGCCATTGGCGCCGTCCAGTCGTAGGTCGCGAGGAAGTCATCGAGGTTCTGTGCGTACCATTCTTCACTGTGTGGATTGAGCATCGGCTCGGCGAAAATGTTGCGCGCGGTCTGCACCTGCGGGCCGCGAATGGCGCGGACTTTGGCGGTGAGCTCGTTGGTGAAATCGATCAGGTAACGACTCTTGAAACGCGTCCAGCGCTGCATCGCAGCCGGATCATCACGCAGTGCCGCGATCGAACCCGGCAAGCCGTTTGCGGCGTAGACTTTCAGTGCTTGCGGGCCGGCGTCTTCGAAGTCCGAGAACACGGCATCGTCGTGGTAAAGGATGCCGTCGACCGAGGTCAGGCGCGCCACGTCTTCGTAGATTTCGCCGATGATCCGCCGTACTTCCGGATCGAACGGCGACAGCCGTTTGTACTGATCAGGAGCGACCGAGGTGGTGCCGGTTTCCGGGTCCCAGCGCATGACGCGCGGCAATTTCGAATCGAGACCAAAACTCAGCACCGGCATCCAGGCGAAGACTTTCACGTTGGCACGTGTGCGCAGTTGCCAGGCGACCCGGTCGAAAATATCCGCACGCACCGGCAAGTGGCGGTTGGGAAAGTACAGCGAGTGCACCAGACCGTCACCCTTGGGATCGGCGAAGGCTTGCAGGAACACGGTATTAGCGCCCATGTCGGCCATACGCTGCACCAGTTTGCCGAGGTTGATGTCCTGCTGCGCCGGGTCCGGGTCGTAGACGTTGTCCAGATCCACATGCACCACGCGCATGACGAAATCCGATTGCGCCGAGACAATGCTGTTGGCGAAACGCGTGCCGTCAGGATCGGAGGCGACGAGGAAGCGCGGGCTACTCATCAGGTTGTCGAGGGTGTCGAGACCGTCGTCGAGGGTCAGGGCCATTTCGTAGCCCTCCTCGCCTACCACGGTCAGCGAAGTGCCGTCCGCCACGCCGTACGGCCAGACCCAGATCCGCGGTTTGTAACCGGTGGCCTTGCGGATTTTTTCCGAGATGTTGCTTACGTCGGTACGAATCCGCGCACGGAAATCGGCCTCGGACTCATAGCGTTTGGTCAGCGGATCGTAGCGTCGAGTCGCGGCAGCAGGCTGCAGGTTGCCTTGCGGGTTGGCGAGGATGCCTTTGTGGTTGGCGTCGGTGTGGGCGGCGATTTCCACCAGCCCGGACTTGGAGATCTCGCGTACCTGCTCCCAGGTCAGGAAGTCGGAGCGCGCGCGCGGCGTTCCGGCAAAATCCACCGGTTGGTTCAGCGGCGTGTCGAGCCAGGTGCCGACCGGCGCCAGCAACGCGTGCCAGTTATAGGCGCGCAACACCGGCAGCACGCGGGTGTAGAAGCTTGAATAACCGTCGTCGAAACTGAGCAGGATCGCTTTCGGCGGCAACTCAGGTCCGCCCTTGCGTGCGGCCATGATCTGGTCGACCGTGACCGGTTTGTAGTTGTTCTCCCGCAGCCATGCGAGCTGTTCGATCATGCGCTCGGTGCGCACCGCCACCACGGCCTGATCGGGATCACGATCTTCGACATCGTGATAAGCGATGCCCAGTACGTGATTTTTCGGCCACGGTTTTTCACTGGCCGCCACCGGACGCTCGGACGGCGGCGTGAAGGCCGGGGCTTGCTGGGCGCAAGCGCTGATCAGCAGCGCTCCCAGCAGAAGGATGAAACGCGAAGTCAAAGGCATCTTCAAACTCTTCTAGAAGCGGAAAGTGAGGTCGACGAGCAGACGCAGATCGGTCTCCCGATCACCGTCGTAAGGCCGGTTGATCACACTGAACAAACCGCCCACCTCGAACACGTCGTTCCAGGCATAACGCTGGCCGTAGCCGAGCAACGCCATGCCGCCGGTGCCGTGATCACGCTGGCTGTACGTACCCGCGCCGGCCTGAAACTGCTGGCTCCAGGAGGTTTCGTAGCGGTGATAAAGCACATGATTGACGTTGATCAGCGGCATCACGCTGAAGTCGGATTTGGGGTTGAAGTACGGCACATCATCGGATTTGGAGTTGTGGCTGGTAGCGACTTCCAGACCGGCATCGACCTGCACGTTCGGCGCGCTGTAAACGCCCTCGCGACCGGTGAGCAACGCTTCGACGCGGTTGTTGCCATCACTGAAGTGCGACGGGCTCACCGACAGCCGCCACTCGCGACTTTCGTTGGCGCGCCAGCGAATGAACCCGCTGCCGCCGTTAGCCTTGATGTCGCTGTTGAGCGCGCGCAACGGCGTCTCCGCTGACAGATATTCAAGGCTGCCGCCGTACTGCCAGTGGTCATTGATGTCGCGGGCGATCGCCAGGCGCGCGCCCTGTTTGTCGCCGAAGCCATAATCGTGATTGGAGATTTCGGCTTCGAGGGTCATGTCGCGGGTGCGACGCTCCAGGCCGACGCGCTGGAAACGATGGTGGCCGGTGCCTTCGGCGAAGTCGCCGGTGGCATAACCGGCGCCGGCGAACACGCGCCAGTCTTCATCGATCGGCGGGCTGTATACGGTGCTCTGGATACCGAAATCGCGACTGCCACTGACCGCGCCGCCATCGCCGCCGCTACCGCCATTGGCCTTGCCGCCATAGGCTTCGACGCGCAGTTCGGACATGTCGTGAACCTCGCGCTCACGGGCCAGACGCTGCACCTGACGGTTGTCCGGATAACGCGCCACCACGTCGTCGGTCAGCGCATCCATCTGCCGCCATTCCTGCAACTGCATGGCGGTGCGAGCCTGAGCAACTTCCAGGCCCATGTCGCGCGGCACCATGCTCTCGGTGTCCTTGAGCTGGACTTCCGCACGACGCGGCCATTGTCGGGCTTGATACAGATCGGCCTGAGCCAGACGCAAACCGGTGTTGCCCGGCGCCTGATCGACCAGGGTCTGCAAACGCTGTTCGCCATGGGGCAAATCGGCACCGTAGGTGCCGGCTTGCGCTGCGAGTTGCTGGGCGTCCATCCACTCATCGTTCGGATTGCCTATTGGCAAGCCCTTGAGTTCGACGCGCGGGCGCTGGGACTTGGCCAGATCTTCGGCGACTTTGCGCGCTTCGTCGGCGCGGTCACTTTCCAGCAGTGAGTAGTACAGCGCAGTGGTGTCCTCCAGACGATCACCGACATCGGCGTCTGGCGCCGAGAGCACTTGGCGATACAGATCAGAGGCCATCTCTGGCTCACGCTGATCCAGATAGGCTGCCGCCACCCAACGCTGCGCGTAGGTTGGAATCTTCACGCCTTCGGCTTGCAGCTTCTGGTATTCGCTGATGATGTCGGCGGTGCGCGCCCGGGCCTTGAGCGCGCCCATGCGGTCGATGCGCCAGCGGGTCACGTCGTCTTTGGCGATGGCGTCGGGCGTCCAGGTGGCGAGGAGTTTGTCGTAATCGCCTAAGGCACGATCGGCAATCACGTAGCGTTCTTTTTCACTGCGGGTCGCCAGCTCAGCGAGGCGCACGCGCTCGGCAGCCAGATCCCCTTCGAGACGGCGCAGGGTGACCGGATCGATCAGCCCCGGACGCTGATGGGCCAGGCGCAGCGCCGGTTCCGGCAGACGCGCCTTTTGCAGCGCGACCAAGTATTCGCGGGCGACTTCCGGATTGTTGCCAGCACGCAAGAAGGCCTGATCGTATTCGAACAGCGCGTCATATTGCTTGCCGGCACGGCTCAGGGCGTAGCCCAGTGCCAAACGACGCGAAGGATCATCGGGTTTGGCCGCTACCAGCGCTTTGGCGCGGGTGACCGCTTGATCGGGTTTACCGGCATCAGCCTGAGTCAGGGCCAGGCCCAGTTGCAGGTCGGCGTTATCCGGCTCCAGCGCCAAGGCCTTGTTGTAGACCTGCGTCGCCTGATCCCAACGCTTGAGGTTGCGATAGGCGCGAGCGGTGGCCGTCAGCGCCTGAATCGGCAGCACGCGGTCGCGGCCCTGGGTTTCATAGACCTGCACCACTTCGGCGTCGAGCCCGGCCCAACTGGCAATTTGCAGGTGATCGCTGATCTGGCCGGTGGTCGCCTGACCTGGCGGCACCTGACGCAGCACCGTCAGCGCAGGCGTGGTTTGCCCGGCACGCGCGTCGCGCACCATCTGATCATAGGGTGTATCGGCAAACGCGAGTGCCGGCCAAAGTAATTGGCTGCACAGCGCAACGCGCAACAAAGGGCGTAAACCACGATGCAATACGGGAACATCAATACGCGGCATTCGTCAGCATCCTTACATGGCCAGCCGGGTCGCATTGCCCTCCTTGCCCATTCGTAACGGAGCCGGGCCAAAAAAGCCCAGCCAAGCTTAGTCAGGCAGTTTTGCATGCAAGCGTGGCTCAGAATCCGGAACACAATAATTGTTCAGATTCGCTGGAGTGGCCCACCCGGAACGCCGAAAACCCGAACGCCAGACAGCAAAACGCCCGGCGTCTGTGCATGACAGAGGCCGGGCGTTGCTATTAAGGGCGCAGTATTACTGCACTTGCGTGACGCCCGCGAACTTGTCCATCAGGAAGGCGACAAACTGCTCGACGGTCATTTTCTGGCCGTTGAATTCCACCTGATTGGCGGCGTAATGCAGCTTGGTCACGACGTTGGTACCGTCGACGATTGCCAACTGCGAGCCGACCGCCATACCTGCGAACATATCAGCAGCTTCTTTGGACTGATCGACGATGGCTTTGGCGTCAGTCTGACCATCGAGTTGCGCCTGCACGCTGAGCAGATCGACCAGCATTGGCTTGGACACCTGAATATTCAGGTCGAGCAACGCGATCAACTGCTTGCCCAGTTGATCCGGTGGCAGATCCATCGACTGTGGCTTGGTCAGATCGATTACCAGATTGGCTCGGCTCTCACCGTTGGCTGTTTTGAACGAAAGGTTTTCCAGCGCCACTTGCGGACCCGCTGCCAGCAGCTTTTGCAGATCGGCTTTGACTTGAGCCGATTCAGCTTCGGTCAGGTTCAGTTCCGGCGCCGGCAGGCCTGCTGCTGCAGCTTCGGCAGCGGCTTTTTCGTACGGCTGCAATTTGGTCTGGTAGATCTGCATCAGCGACATCGTCGACGGAATGTCGAGGTTCTTCAGGCTGAATGCCAGGTTGGCCGAACCGATTTTCTTGTCGTTGAGGCTAACTTCGCCAACCTTGTAATCGGCGCGCCCGGATGCAGTGCTGCCGCTTTCTTCGGTGAGGTTCTTCATCTCGAAGCCCTTCACGCCGAGCACCGATTGCTTGGTACCGAAGGTGGTTTTGCTGTTGGTCAGTTCCAGGGTGTTGGCGCCGGTGTAGTAGCCGAAGCTGCTCTTGGCGAGGTTACTGGCCAGGGTCAGACCGTTGAGTTCAATCTGCACGGGCGCCTGGTCTTCAGCCACGGTAACCAGCTTCAGGCTGTCCATGTAGCCATCAGCCTTGACCTTTTGCGCCTGGGCGCTGGCGGAGATATTCATGGTCAGGCCGGAGAATTTCAGGCTCGATTGCGCATCCAGTGCGGTTTCCAGCGGCAGCAGGTCGAGGGTGCTGGTGGTGGATTCGTCGTAGCCGATGTTGGTCACGCCTTTGAGCGGCGCGGCGCCCTTGGTCGCGGCGAACCATTTTTCGGTGGCCGGATTCTTTTCCAGTTCGTAATTGCTGGTGGCCATGACCGGCAGCCATTTCAGCGACACCAGACGCGAGAACGGCAGCGGGCCGTGCTCGATATGGTCGACAAACAGCAACTCGACCGGCGCATCGCCAAACAACTCGCCTTCGCCTTTCAGGCGGTAGTGCGCGGTGCTGGTGAAGGTGTGGCGCTCCAGCGACACCAGTTCCAGCGACGCGGTGCCGTTGGAGCCGGCCAACGCGGTTTGCAGCTCTTTGTTGGCGTTGGTGACAGCGTTGTTCAATACGCCTTCGATCTTGGTCCCGGTGTACCAGGCCCCGCCTGCGCTGATCGCGCCGATGGCAACAATAATTCCGAGTAGCACGCCTGCTGATTTATTCATGAATGACCTGATCGATTTCCGTGGCTGAAAGTGTGGTCGTCTTCCCTGAACCCGTGACCGGGTTGCGGCTCGACTTTGCTTGAATTTAGCGGTGGAGATTAGCACTGGCTGCGTGAGACGGCCCAATGTTTAAAGGTGAAAGAGTGTCTATGGGGAGTGTGGACAGTCGACAGGCTGGAAGAGTTTCGCTGTTTTTGCAGACGCCATCGCTGGCAAGCCAGCTCCCACAGAGTCTTGGGTGATCACAAAACTTGTGAACACCACAAAAACCTGTGGGAGCTGGCTTGCCAGCGATGAGGCCCGTTGATTCAAAGGAGATCAGGAATACTGAACCTCGATTTCATCCAACTGATGATCAAAGCTCTTCAGCCGCGCAGTCCAGGTATAAACCAGCACTTCAAAGTCCCGATCAATGACCGCCCCGCCCGGCCCATCGGCACGCGGGTCGCAGTAATCCAGTTGATAGCGCTCGCGGGCCATAGCCGTGGCGACATCGGACAGTTCGCGTGCATTGTTCAGCCAATGCCAGCCCTCGTCGTCAAACTGCTTGTCGAGTTCCAGGCATTGCTTCTTCAGCGCTTCGAGGCTTTTTTCCAGCGGCGTGCCGGTGAGTTCGCCCATGACTTCGGCGAAGGTGCGCCCGGGCTGCCAGTAGCTGCCCCAGAAATACCGGTCGAACACGGTTTCGACCCGGCGCAGGGCGACTTTGGTGTCCCAGATCAGCACCAGGGTCTTGCCTTGTTCGAGCTGTCTTTTTTTGACCCGCTGAACCTGCAAAGACACCCAGGCCACCACGACGATTGCCATCACCGCGATCAGCGCCACGGCGCTGTCGAGGAAAATCATGGCCGTGTCGATCTGGTGGGCCAGCATGATGCCGTAGAAATAGGTGGCCGAGAGCAGCACCAGCGCTACCAACGAGCACCAGAAGCCGAGAGCGTAAGGGTTTTTCATTATTGGTTTCCCCTAGACCAGCGCTAGCAATGTGCGCTGAAGGGGCGCTTTGCACGGGGCGCCCTTTCAACACTTCAAAGCATAGCTACGGCGTCAGGGTTTGCTCGGGCTTGAGGCTTGCGTTCGTCCGCTTTCCCAACCGCCGCCCAAGGCGAGGAACAAATCGATCTGGCTCATGGCAACTTGAGTGTTGGCAGCGGCCAGTTGCGCGGTGACATCGGTGTAGGTGCGGGTCGCTTGCAGATCGGCGAGGAACGACTCGCGACCGGCCTGGAAGAAACGGTGCGTCTGGTCTGCGGCCAGTTTCGCCGACTGCTCGGCATCGGCCAGTGCGTCACGGCGCTGCAACAAAGCAGTGTACTGAGCCAGACCCGTCTGGGTTTCGCGAATGGCGTTGAGCACCACGCCATCGAAATGCGCCAGCGCGCCTTGCGTGGTCGCTTCGGCCTCGCGGATTCGCGCGCGGGCGCCGTTGGTCGGTACCTTCCAGCTCAGCGACGGACCGAAGCCCCAACGGTTGGTCGATGGATCGCCCAAGTCGTCGATAAGGCCCACGGTGCCGATCGTCGCGCCGATGCTGATGTCCGGGTACAACTCGCCAGTGGCGACACCGATCCCCGCGGTCGAAGCAGCCAACCGACGTTCGGCCTGACGTATATCGGGACGACGCTTGAGCAACGCGGCGCCATCACCGACCGGCACCAATTGCGCGATTTTCGGTAGCTCGGCGCAGGTCGCGGTGCCCGTCGGCAATTGATCAACGGGGTTGGCCAGCAGCATCGACAGACGAAACAGTCCAGCCTGACGCGCCGCTTCGTAACGCGGCAGATCAGCGCGCAGGGATTTGAATTGGGTTTGCGAGCGGGTGACCTGGGTTTCGTCGCCGCGCCCGGCATCGCGCAAGCGCTGGGTCAGCGTGGTGCTTTGCGCTTGCAGATCGAGAGAATGCTCTGCGATTTCCCGCTCCTCATTCGCCGCACAAACCTGGGTATAGGCGCGAACCACGTCAGCCACCAACGTGATCCGCGCGGTATCAGCTGCCGCCTGGGTCGCATCGGCGTTGGCCTTCGCGCCTTCGATGCCGCGTTGCAACGTGCCCCACAGATCGAACTGATAAGAAGCGCTGATACCGATATCGCCGACGTTGTCGACCGGGACTTTTTCCGGCAGCAAGAACGCCTGACCGGATTCCTGCAGACGCTGCGCGCCCATTTTTACGCCGGCGCTCCAGCCACCCGCCGCTTCAGCCTCATCGACCTGCGCACGGGCCCGCGACAGGTTCGCCGCCGCCACCCGCAGATCTGTATTGGAGGCCATAGCCTGCTGTACCAGTTGATCCAGACGTGGATCCTTGTAAAGGCGCCACCAATCTGCCGGTACCGGCGCCGACACCACCGGTTTGCCGGCCACTGCCAGCTCGCCCTGAAAATCCTTGCGCTGGACGGCCGCGTCATTGGGAACCTGGTAATCCGGCCCGACCATCTGACAGGCCGAGAGCATGACGCCCAACCCGGCGATCATCAGGGCCTTGTTCATTGCTCCGGCTCCTGCTTCTTGTCATCGATGATCGACACCGTGGCAGTCCGCCCGGCAATCATGCGGAAGTCTGCCGGCACCTCATCAAACGCTATGCGCACCGGAATCCGCTGCGCCAGCCGCACCCAACTGAATGCAGGGTTGACGTTGGGCAACAGGTTGCTACCGCTGCTGCGGTCGCGATCTTCGATGCCGGCGACGATGCTTTCGACGTGTCCGCGCAGCCGTGCGCTGTCGCCAATCACACGGATATCCACCGACTGGCCGACATGAATGCCGTCGAGCTTGGTCTCTTCGAAATAGCCGTCGATGTGGAAGGAGTTGCTGTCGACCAGCGACAGCACCGGGCGCCCGGCGGTGACGAATTCCTGAGGACGCGGCGCACGGTCGTTGACGTAGCCATCCACCGGGCTGCGGATCACCGAGCGATCAAGGTTGAGCTGAGCGCTGTCCACGGTCACCAGCGCTTCGGCCAGCGCCGATTGCGCACGGGCCACGCGCGACTGGCTCGCTTCCAGTTGCTCGGCCGGGACCAGATTGCCCAGACCACGGTTACGCTTGGCTTCACGCTGCGCTTGCGCCAGGGTCTCTTCGCGATCCGCGACCGCGGCTTTAGCCTGACGCAGGGCCAGTTTGAAGCGGTCCTGGTCGATGCTGAACAGCACCTGGCCACGTTTGATCAGCTGGTTGTCCTTCACCTCGACCTGCTGGATCAGCCCGGAAACGTCCGGAGCAATCTGGATGATGTCGGCGCGAATGTGCCCGTCGCGGGTCCATGGCGCGAACATGTAATACATCACCATGCGCCAGACGAGGACAACGGCAAAAGTCACGATCAGCAGGGTCAGGACCACGCGACCGATGGTCAAAAACGGTTTTTTCATGTCATCAGGTATCGACTGAGTGAGTCCACGCCGTACAAAAGCACGGCGTAGAGCGCCACGTTGAACAATGCCCGGTGCCAGACCAGACGGTAAAAGTGCACGCGCGTGAGCACGGCATGCACCAGCAGAAACAGCACATAAGTGATGCCCATCAACACCAGCAAGGTCGGCAGAAAAATACCGCTGATGTCCAGATCACCGATCATAGGGGCGCTCCATCGGGCAGCGGTTCTTCGGGCTCGGCGCTGGAAACGAATTCAACGCCGGGCAACAACGCCAGACGCAAACCGCTCAAGGCGTGCAACAGGTGTAGACGGGTTTCCTCGTCGCCATGACCATTGAGCGCACGGCGGGTGCGGTCCAGGGTCATCAGTAAAGGACTTGGCGCCGGCAGGCGTTCGCCGGCCTTGAGGCAGGCGCGGAAATACTCGCCCACTTCAGCCACCACTTGCTGCAACAACGTGCGCGGCACGCCGGTCACGCGCGGTGTGTAGGCGAGCAAGTCGAGCAGGTTCAGGCCCACGCGCACTTCGCGCATGGCAATGCCGGTGTCCTGGCCGGTCAGCGCCAGACGCGGCAAATGCTGCATCAGACGATCAAGCAACTGCACGCCCAGCTTGCGGTGTTCAGCAAGATTGGCCGGCTCGGTCATGTCGACAATGTCTTTCCAACTGAAGCGGGTCAGGCGTTTTGCTGCCAACTCGGCACCGAACGGACGCGCCACCAGCGTCCAGATGAACGCGAACAACAGGCCTATCGGCCCCGCCAGGTTGGAGTTTGCGAAGGCAAAAAAGTCCGCATCGTAAGCTCCCTGAATACTGATGAACGACGAGGTATTGACCAGCGTCAGCAGCATGCCGAGGTAGAAACGCGGTTGCACCGTCAGGGTGCCCACGCAGATAAACGGGATGGCAAACGCCAACACCAGCATCGGAAAATCGTGCAGGTTCGGCAGAATCAAAAACAGATACAGGCTGGCGAACAGCACCGACATGCCGGTCCAGAAAAAGAACCGGTAAATCTGCGGCGCCGGATCGTCCATCGAGGCGAAGAAGCTGCACGCCACTGCCGCCAGAATCACCGCACTGCCGCCGTCCGGCCAACCGAGCAGAATCCACAACACCGAGGCGACAATGATCGCCAGAATGGTCGAAGCCGCCGAATAGAGCATCAGCCCACGGTCGATAAATGGCGTCAGACGACCGAGGCGCCAGTGGCGATAAACCGCGCGCCAACTGTCCTGGCGCTCGCAGAGAATCGCGTCTTGCAGGCTGCGGCAGTCTTGCCACAAATCGATGAATTCGCCGAGGCGATAAATCGCGTTGGAAAACAGCAACTGCTTGCGGTCTTCCAGCGCCTCGGCGCTTGGTTGCAAGGCTTCGAGCTGATATTTCAGCGCCTGCCAGCGATCGAGATCAGCGTCGTTATGGTCGAGCCATTCACGCGTCGCGGCCAGCAACGGCGCGAATTTTTCCACCAGCTCCGGGGTGCGCCGTTCGAGCGCGTAGAGCGAATCTTCGAGGGCGTCGATCACCGGCAACAGATGAATCATCCGCCCGCGCAGCTCCTTGGTGTTACGCACGGTTTGCGGCCGTGAGCCTTCGTGGGGCAACTGTCCGATCATCAACTCAAGGCTGTTGAAACTGGCGACCATCGCCATGCGCAGGGCCGTGACTTCTTCGGGCTGCACATCGCGGCTGAGAAACTTCAGGCTGTAGGTCGAAGCGTCGGCGAACCATTTGCCCACGGCGTCGTTGAACACCGGCGCAAGGCGACGCGGCCAGAACATCGCACCAACGACGGCGGCGACGGCAATGCCGAGAAAAATCTCTTCGGTGCGCGCTTCCGCCACGTCCCACACCGCCAGCGGGTTATCCACCACCGGCAAGGCAATCAGCGGCAGGGTGTAACCGGCGAGCATCAATGCGTAACTGTTGGCGGTGCGCAAATGCAGGGACAGGAACAGCAAAATCCCCGTCCACAAGGCGATGACCACCACCAGCACAAAAGGGCTCTGGACAAACATCGGCACAAAAAACACCGCCGCCGCCGCACCGAGAAAAGTACCGATGGCGCGGTACAACGCCTTGGAGCTGGTCGGCCCCAGAAACGGGCTGGAGACGATGTACACCGTGGCCATCGCCCAATAGGGACGCGGCATTTGCATGAGCATGGCGATGTACAGCGCGAGCATCGACGCGGCAAACGTACGGATCCCGTAGAACCAGTCCCGGGCCGGCGGAATGCCTGAGAAAAAACCGTTCAAGAATTGACCACCATGGGCGGGTTGGCCGCCTCAAAAGCTCTGAGTACCCGAAGCGTAGCCTCCAGATCACTCTGATCGATGCCTTCGAGCACTTCGTGACGCAGACGTACCAACTCGACTTCCACTGCTTGCACCAGCTCACGACCGGTGTCGGTCAGGCTCAGGCACTTGGCGCGGCGATCTTGCGTGTCTTCGGTACGACAGACGTAGCCGGCATGGCACAACTGATCGAGCAGACGCACCAGCGACGGACTCTCCATCCCGGCCGCCTGCGCCACTTGCACCTGGCGCACACCCTCGCCCAAACGCCCGATCATCAACAACGGGACGGCGCAGGCTTCGGAGATTCCATAGTTGACCAGCGTGGTCTGGCAGATCTTCCGCCAATGCCTGGCAGCCACCACCATGGCACTGCTGATGTTCATCTGGAGAGCGTCGAGGGAATTAGGCACGGGAAAATGGACACTGTTAGTTTGCTAACTATCAATATCGCATTGGAGGGGAAATTCAGTCAAGTTTTGAAACAAATCTCTCCGCTGGTCGCATGTTGTCGTGGCGAGGTACCTATATAGATCACTACGATGTATATACCTCGTCAGTACCAGACGTTTTTCAGGGAGACACAAGATGTCCAAACATGCCGTTTTTACGATGAAGCTTGAGCCAGAGTTGCGCGACCAATTTATGGCAGAGGCTGAAGCGGCTCATCGCCCCGCGTCCCAGATCATGCGAGAAATGATGCGTGAGTTTGTTCAGGCTCAACAGGAAGCCCGAGAGTACGAAGTCTTTTTGCAACGTAAGGTCGACCTGGCACGAGCAGCAATGGCGGCCGGTGAAGGCATGTCCAACGAAGAAGTTGAAGCACAATTCGCCGCCAGGCGCAGGCGGGTAGAAAATCAAGGATGAAGACTATCTGGACTAAAAATGCTGTTCAAGATCGTGAAAATATCTGGGACTACCTTCACGCCGAAAATCCCAAAGCGGCTCTCGAAATGGATCGTCGTTTCAATGAAGCGGCTTCCCGAATATCCCAAAACCCCAAAATTGGTCCGGTTGGCATCATTGCTGGCACTCGCGAAATAATTCCCCACTCCAGTTATCGTCTTGTCTACCAAATCGATCGAGATGTGATCTGGATAATGGCGTTGGTTCATACAGCGCGGGCTTGGCCTATCCCCGTCTAGTGACTACCTCTCCCGCCCCTTACGCAACAACACATTCAACTGATCCACCACCTCCGCCCAATCCGCATCATCGAGAATCTCCCCCCGTAAAAAATCCGCCTGACTTGGGCTCCAGAAGAAGGCGTCCGCCAAGTGCAGTTCTGGTTTGAGTGGGGAATGGGTGGCGATGAATTGATCGATGCTGACCGGGTCGTTGTCCAGGCCGAGCTGTTTGAACAAAGATGGAAGGCTGTGGTTTGGGGTTTCCATTGGTGAACTCCTTGGATGATGCGGTAAATGGACGAATTTTCGCGAGCAAGTTCGCTCCCACAGGATTTGGGGGTGCTCACAGATTGATGTTCACCTGAGGCACCTGTGGGAGCGAGCTTGCTCGCGAAGGCGTCTGCACGAACGCCACAAAACCTAATGACTCAACTCCCGCACCTGCGCATGCGGCACCATTTTCAGATACTCGGGCATGCTCATGTGCAGCAGGTAGTTGTGGTTGCCCGCCTCCAGATAAATGTCTTTCTGCCGGGTCAGCAGCGGGTCGATAACCATGTCCAAGCCGTAGGAATCCCCCAGCGGCGGCACCGCGCCGCGTTCGCAGTCGTCGAAGATGTGCGCCAGATTGCTTTCGCGGGTCAGTTGCCATTCGCCGGAATTGCGCACCTTGCTCAAGTCCAGATGACGGCTGGCGGGTAGCACGACCATCAGGTAGTGCCCATGGTGATCGTCGAGGATGACCGATTTCGCTACCCGTTCGGCAGCCACCCCGCTAACCCGCGCGGTTTCCAGGCTGCTGGACGAGTGGCGGTGGGCGACGATGTCATATTCGCAATGCGCCCGGGTCAGGCTGCTTTGCACCTTTTTGGCCATTCGCATGATGCACCTCGGAGTTGCGCTGGAGGGTTGTTGCCATGTCTTTGAGTCTAGTTCGGCAGGCCGCTGGCGACGGGAAATCTGCTCACCGGACACATCCGCACATTGATCAACATTCAGCCAGCCCGAGGCTCAACTAGACTGAAAGAACCACCCCATGACTCTCGCGGAGGGTCGCGTGAACAGCCGATGTTGTGCGTTTTTCTGGTTACTTCTGCTGAGTGGGTCGGCCTTCGCCGCCGACACCTCATTGCCGCCGATGAGCCCGGTCGGTCTGTGGCTGATCACTCTGGGTATCGTTTTTCTGATCGCCGAAGCCGCGCTGCCCAATTACGGCGTGATTGGCCTGGGCGGGATCATCATGTTCGTCATCGGCGCGCTGATTCTGGGCAACGCCGACTTGCCGGTGCCCATGATGATCGGTCTCGGTCTGCTCAGCGCCCTGCTCTTGCTGGCGCTGATCATCCGCGCCTTGAAAACCCGGCCGCGACACGCGGTCAGTGGCGACGCCGGCCTTGTCGGTAGCGTGACGGCGGTGACCACCGTGCACGCGCAAAACGCGCATAACGGCTGGGTACAACTGCAAGGCGAACATTGGCAGGTGCTCAGCACAACACCGCTGCAAACCGGGCAAGCGGTGCGCGTGGTCGGCCGCAAGGGTCTATTGCTGAAAGTCACCGCGACTAACGCGGCTCAACACGGAGAGTGATCATGGGTCTGCAAATTGGTTTTGTTGCGCTGCTTTTGTTGGTGATTGCCCTCGCTGCGTCGACGTTTCGTATCCTGCGCGAATACGAGCGCGGCGTGGTATTTCAGCTCGGACGTTTCTGGCAGGTCAAAGGACCCGGGCTGATCTTGCTGATTCCGGTGGTGCAGCAAATGGTTCGGGTCGACCTGCGCACCGTGGTCCTCGACGTACCGCCGCAGGACGTGATCACTCGCGACAACGTTTCGGTGAAGGTCAACGCGGTGCTGTATTTCCGTGTGCTCGACCCGCAGAAGGCGATCATTCAGGTCGAAGATTTCCTCTCCGCCACCAGCCAACTGGCGCAGACCACGCTGCGCGCCGTGCTCGGTAAACATGAACTGGATGAACTGCTGGCCGAGCGCGAGCAGTTGAACATCGACATCCAGCAAGTGCTCGACGCGCAAACCGACGCCTGGGGCATCAAGGTCGCCAATGTCGAGATCAAACACGTCGACCTGAATGAGTCGATGGTGCGCGCCATCGCCAAACAAGCCGAGGCCGAGCGGGAGCGACGGGCCAAGGTGATCCACGCCGAAGGCGAATTGCAAGCCTCGGAAAAACTCATGCAGGCCGCCGAAATGCTCGGCCGTCAGCCCGGTGCAATGCAATTGCGCTACATGCAGACCTTGACCTCGATTGCTGGCGACAAGAGCTCGACCATTGTCTTTCCGCTACCGATTGAGTTGCTCAAGGGAATGGCGGACTTGTCGGGAAAATCCTGACGCAATTCCTGTGGCGAGGGAGTTTGCTCCCGCTGGGTTGCGTGCAGGGGATGGCTATAACCTTTTCTACGGATTGCTTGCTGGCGGATTATTGGTAACAACTTCTGCCGGATACACCGACTCCCATCCCCCACCCAGCGCCCGGTACAACCCGACCATCGCCAGCGAAACCCCGGTCGAACTCTCGACCCACTGCTCCTGCGTTGCCAGCAAAGCGCCCTGCACAGTAAGCACATTGACGAAGTCGGCCACGCCTTCGACGTATTGCTGTTGCGCGGTGCGCAGGGCGATCTGGTTCTGGCGCACGGCCTCGGCGAGGCTGTCGCGGCGGCGCTGGCTGGCGTTGTAGGCGGTCAGTTGATCGTCGATTTCGTGCCAGGCGCGCAGCACGGTTTGCTGGTAGCCGATCGCTGCTTCCTGTTGCTGGGCTTCGCGCAGTTGCAACATGCCGCGCAGGCGTCCACCGTCGAACAACGGCAGGCTGAATTGCGGGCCGATGCCGAACGCACGCGAGCCCCACGAGCCGAAATCACTCAGTTGCATGGCTTGCGAACCGAGGTTGCCGGACAAGGTGATGCGCGGATAAAAATCACCCTTGGCCACACCGATGTTGGCGGTGGCGGCATGCAGGCGCGCTTCGGCTTGACGGATGTCCGGCCGGCGCTCAGCCAGTTGCGACGGCAGACCGATAGCAACTTCCAGCGGCGACTGAGGCACCGCCGCATCTGTGGATAACTGTTGGGACAAGGCTTGCGGTGGCTCGCCCATCAACAGGCTGATCGCGTTGATCAGTTGCGATTGGCGCTGTTCGAGTGCAGGCAAGCGCGACTCGATGGCGGCGACTTGCGCGGCGGCCTCGGCGACGTCCAGATCGGTCGCCACGCCATCGTTCAGGCGCAGCTGCGAGAGCTTAAGGCTGTGGCGGGCGACTTCGAGGTTCTGCTCGGTGACGGCGCGAGTATTCTGCACGCCGCGCAGCTGGATGTAGTTCTGTGCGGTGTCAGCGAGCACCGCCAACAGCACGCCGCGACGATCGTTTTCCGCGACTTCGAGGTTGGCATCGGCGGCCTCGGTTTCGCGGCGCACGCGGCCCCAGAAATCCAGTTCCCACGAAGCGGAGAAACCGGCGTCCCACAGGTTGAAGGCAGAATCACCGTTGTGCCCGGAAGGGTCGTTCAGACCTTCGCCGCTGTTGCGTTTACGTCCGTAACTGCCGGTGGCGGCGGTATTCGGGTAGCGCTCGGAGGTGATTACCTGACGTGCGGCGCGGCTTTGTTGCAGGCGACTGCTGGCCAGTTGCAGGTCGAGGTTGCTGCGCACGGCGCGCTGGGTCAGGGCCGAGAGTTGCGCGTCATGGAAGACTTCCCACCAGCGTTCGTTGAGGGGTTCGCTAACGGCTTGGCTGGGTGCGGATTTGGCTGGTTTTGCCCAGTTGGCGATTTGCGTGGCTTCGGGTTTGGAGAAATCGGGGCCGACGGTGCAGGCGGTGAGGCCACCGAACAGTACCGCACTCAATATCAATTGCAGCCACTGGCCTCTTCGCGAGCAAGCTCGCTCCCACAGGGAATCTTTTGCGCTGCTGAGATCCATTGTGGGAGCGAGCTTGCTCGCGAAGGCGTCGGTTCGGTTAACTCGATTCATCGCTGAGTCACCTCACGCACCGACGTCGCCGAAGTGCGTGTATCAATACTCGCCTCCACCGACATCCCTACCCGCAGCCGTTCGGCCAATGGCTGGCCCGGCTCAAGCATGATCTTCACCGGAATCCGCTGCACAACCTTGGTGAAGTTACCCGTGGCGTTGTCCGGTTTCACTGCCGCGAAAGTCACGCCGGTGGCCGGGGCGATGCTTTCGACGCGGCCAGTCAGCGCTTCGCCACCCAGGCTATCAACGCGCACCTGCACTTCCTGCCCCGGCTCCACGTCGGTCAGTTGTGTCTCCTGGAAATTGGCGACCACATAAGCCTGCTTCAACGGCACCACCGCCAGCAGTTTGCTGCCCGGCGTCACATAAGCGCCGACACGCACGGCACGTTCGCCGACCATGCCGTCCTGCGGCGCGGTGATGCGCGTGTAGGACAGCTCGAAACTGGCGATTTCCAACGCCGCTTGCGCGTGCTTCAAACTGCCTTCGGCGGCATCGCGCTGGGCGCTGAGAATGTCGACCTGCTTACGCTCCGCCGCCAGTTTCGCGGTGGCCGTGTCGAGGTGCGCAGTGGCCTGATCGATGCGGGTCCGCGCCTGTTGCGCGTTTTGCACCGTGCCGGCACCGACACCGGCGAGGTGGTTGTAGCGATTCAACTCCTGCTGGGCGAAGGCCATTTTTGCCTTGGCCGACACCACCGAAGCTTGCGCCTGAGCGATCACCGAAATCTGACGCTCCAGCGTCGCCTTGGCGTTCTGCAACTGCGCCCGGGCGACCAGGGTTTGCGCATCCGCCGCCTCGGCAGAAGCACGCAAATCGCGATCATCGATCAACGCCAGCAACTGCCCCGCCTGCACTTGCTGGTTGTCTTCCACCAGCACTTCCTTGATGAACCCGGCCACACGCGGAACCACCAGTGTGTAGTCGGCGTAAACGAACGCATCGTTAGTGTTCTGTTGCGTCCGTTTGCCGAACAGGCCGGGCATCGCCAAATACACCAGCA
Organism: Pseudomonas sp. NPDC098747; assembly: GCF_044760045.1. NCBI lineage: Bacteria > Pseudomonadati > Pseudomonadota > Gammaproteobacteria > Pseudomonadales > Pseudomonadaceae > Pseudomonas > Pseudomonas sp. NPDC098747. The sequence continues at coordinate 155,017 of NZ_JBIWAL010000009.1, forward strand.
CACCGACAGCCAACGCGGCCGCCACGGCCACCGCGAGTTTTTGCTTTGCTTGAGTCGTCATAAAAACCTCCATTTTCAGTACAGCAATCAGGTGGGCGCGCGCGGTGGGAAGATCCGCGTCGGCAGCCAGAAAATCAGCAGGATCAGCGCCACTGCGACGCCCGCCATGCACACATAGAGATCGGAAGACGTCAGCACCACGGCTTGTTCGTGGAGGCGATGGGCAAGGCCCGGATCGCTGCGGTCGGCCAGAGGCGAATTGCCCAGGCTGTCGACCAACATGGTCGAGTGAAAATGCAGACGCGATGTGGTCAGCGCCTCGATCACTCCGGTGGCAACCACCGCCGCCAGGCCTTTCACGGTGTTGAACCACGCTGAAGCGAACGGCCCGTCCATGGGCATGATGCTGCCGGTCGAGAGCATCAACAGCGGCAGCACCGACATCGGCTGGCCGAAAATCTGCAGCCATTGCAGGACGTAGAAATTGTCGCGAATCCATTCCGAAGTCAGCAGCGATCCGCCCAGACAGGACAGCGTCAGCATGCTCAAACCGATCCCCAGGACCCAACGGCAATCGACCCAACGCAGGTTGCACAGTGCCGCCACCAGTGGCAGCGCGAGCAACTGCGGCAACGCCGCGATCAACATGATCGGTGCGGTCTGTACCGGGCGATATCCCTGCACTTGCGCCAGGTAGCTAGACGGAATCAACACCACCGCTTGCAGCACTATCAACACGCCGGCCAGGGTCATCAGCGCGAACGCCAGGTTGCGAATCCCGAGCATCTGCAATTTGAAAAACGGAATCGGCTGCGACCACTCGTTGATCAGAAACGCCACCAGCAGCAGCGATCCTGCGATCAGCAGCCCGCTGATCAGGTTCGACTCGAACCAGTCCAGTCGATTGCCCTGCAACAGGCCGATCACCAACATGCAGATCGCCGGAAAGCCCAGCAGCAGGCCCTTCCAGTTAAACGCCTTGAGACGCTCAAGGCGCAGCGGGTCCTGCGGGATGCCATAAGCCACCATCACCATGGCGATCAGGCACGGCACGATGATTTGCCAGAACGTCCATTGCCAACCAACGTATTCGGTCCACAAACCGGCCAGCGGTGTACCGAGGCCTGGGCCGAAGGTTGCCGTCAGCGCGTAGCCGGCCAGCCCGTAGAGTTTGAAATTGGCCGGCAGGAAACGCAGGGCAACGGTCATCAGCATCGGCGGCAATGCGCCGCCAGCCAAGCCTTGCAAAGTGCGCATCAGCAGTAGGCTTTCGTAATTGGGCGCGAACGGACTGAGCAATCCGAGCAAGGTGAACAGGCTGATTGCGCAGAGGGTGAAACGGCGCAACGAGAAGGTCACCGAGCACCATGGCGCGAAGGCCATGGCGGCCACCGAGGTGGCGGTGTAACTGGCAACCAACCAGGTACCTTCGTCGTAACCGATGTTCAGCGCGCCGCGAATGTCGGCCAGGGCGACCTTGGTCACCATCTCGTTGAGACCCGACACCAGCACCGCCAGCAGCACGCCGACCAGCCCGATGATGATCCGCGCCCCGAACACCGGGGGCGTGATCGCCGTCGCCGGGCTGGCCACGGCGATTGGTGCCGGGACCGTCAGGGATGTCATGAATGAAACTCCGGGGGTGGGGAATACCGGAGCATCTTAGTAGGACTTAGTGCTGACGAAAATTGACTTATTGGCAGGTTATAAGTGCGTTAGACACAACTATTAACCCTGTGGGAGCGAGCTTGCTCGCGAAGGCGTCGTGTCAGTCAATTCAAGAATTGAAGACACACCGCTTTCGCGAGCAAGCTCGCTCCCACAGGGTTTCGGGTAACTTTTAAGGCTGGGCAGCGAGCCACGTCTCATCGCAGCAACTCTTGAGGGTTTCACGCAGCCAGCGGTGCGCCGGATCCTTGTCGAAACGCGGATGCCAGGCCTGGGTCAGCATCAACGTTGGCAACGGAATCGGCAGGTCGAACGAACGCAATTTCAGCCCCAGTCGCCGCACACTCAGCAGCGCCTCTTTGGGCACCGGCAGGATCAGATCGGAATCCGGCAGGGCGAACATCGCCGCATGGAAGCTCGGCGCTATCACCGCCACCCGCCGCTCCAGACCCAGCGCATTCAGCGCCGTATCGATCGGGCCACGGGCGATGCCCCGGCGAGACATGCTGATATGGGAAAACCCGGCATAGCGCTCAGCGGTGATCTCACCATCGAGCAAGGGATGATCCTCACGCACCAGCCCGACGAAATGCGTGGAGAACAGGTTCTGCACTTTCACTTCCGGGGTCACCGGCCGAGTGTTGCTGACACTCAGATCGATCCGTCCTTCGCGAAGCGCCTCGTCGTCGCCATCGCCCTCCGGGACGAAGCGCAATTCGCAGTGCGGCGCCATCTGGTCCAGCGTGTCGAACAGCTTGCCGCCGTAGACGCCGATGAAAAAGTCATTGGCGCGAATGCTGAAACGGCGGCGCAAAGTGCCAAGCTCCACATCGTCAGCCGAGCGGAACAACAGCGCCGCCTGCTCGACGACATCACGCACCTGCTCGCGCAACTCCATTGCCTTGGGCGTCGGCACCAGACCCCGGCCGGCACGCACGAGGATCGGATCGCCGATGGCTTCGCGAATTCGCGTCAGGGTTCGGCTCATCGCAGCCGGACTGAGGTTCATCCGCCGTGCGGCGCCGACCACGCTGCCCTCGTCGAGCAAGGCGTCGAGGGCGACCAGAAGGTTCATGTCCGGGAGTTGCATGCTGAGCACTCATGGCCGATCTGGATTGATCTGGGCGCAATCCTAGCAAACATCCTTCAAGTTTAGTCGTTGCTTGTCAGGTCCCCTTCGCGAGCAAGCTCGCTCCCACAGTGAGCAAGGGCGTCCACACAATCTGCGCTCACCCGGAAACCTGTGGGAGCGAGCTTGCTCGCGAAGAGGCCAGCCAAAGCAACGCAGACTACCGCTGCATGCCCCAACGCTTCACCGTCACCCGCTCCAGCGTGTCGAACACCAAATTCTCCACCAGCAAACCAATCAGAATCACCACCGCCAACCCGGCAAACACTTTGTCGGTGTACAGCTCATTACGATTCTGAAAAATGTACCAACCCAATCCACCCTTGCCGCTAGTCGCGCCGAACACCAGTTCCGCCGCGATCAAGGTGCGCCAGGCGAACGCCCAGCCGATTTTCAGCCCGGCGAGAATCGACGGCAGCGCCGCCGGAATCAGGATGAACAGGACAAAACGCATGCCCTTCAAACCGTAGTTTCGACCGGCCATGCGCAAGGTTTCCGAGACGCCGAGAAACCCCGCATAAGTGTTGAGCGCCAGCGCCCACAACACGGAGTGAACCAGCACAAAAATCAGGCTGTTCTGCCCCAGTCCAAACCACAGCAACGCCAGCGGCAGCAGCGCAATCGCCGGCAGCGGGTTGAACATCGACGTCAGCGTACTGAGCAAATCGCGACCCAGTTGCGTCGAAACTGCCAAGGTGGTCAGGGCGAAGGCCAGCACGATGCCGATCAGATAGCCCTTGAGCAGTACCACCAAAGAAATCCACACTTTACCCAGCAACTCGCCACTGAGTAGACCCTCGTACAGCGCATGGCTGGTCTGCACGAAACTCGGCAGCAGCAGATCGTTGTTCTGCACTCGGGCAACGATTTCCCACAACACTGCGAGCACGATCAGGATCAGGCTTTTACGCAGCCAGCCCTGTTGCCACAGCCGTTGGCCGAGGGCCAATTCGCGCTCGACCGGGACACTGGTCAGCGGCTGCAGAACCGTTTCGAATTCTTGACGCACAGATGATGAATGGCTCATCGGGTGATCCTCCTGGCCGCTCAATAAGCGATGCGAATGTCATTGAAGTCGAGTTCACGCTCGGTTTCCGGCGACTGCCCCTCGTCGAACAACAGTCGATGAATTCGTCGTGCAGATTCCTGAAACGCCACGCCGCCAAGGCTTTTCAGATCGTATTGATGACTGTGCACTTCGGCCCGCACGCGCCCCGGATGCGGCGACAGCAGCAGGATGCGATTGCCGACCACCAGCGCCTCTTCAATCGAGTGAGTGACGAACAGCAAGGTGAAACGCACCTCCTCCCAGAGCAGCAGCAACTCCTCCTGCATCTTGCGGCGGGTCAGCGCATCCAGCGCGGCGAACGGCTCGTCCATCAGGAGGATTTTCGGCTGCATCGCCAGTGCTCGGGCAATCGCCACGCGCGCCTTCATGCCACCGGACAAGGTATGCGGATAGGCATCGGCGAACGCCGCCAGACCGACCTTTTCCAGATAGTGCAGCGCACGTTCTTCAGCGTCCTTTTTCTTCAAGGTTCGCGAGGCCAGCAGCGGAAACATCACGTTCTGTTTGACGGTTTTCCACGGCGGCAGTTGATCGAACTCCTGGAACACCACGATCCGGTCAGGGCCCGGCGCATCGACGCGCTGGCCTTGTAAACGGATCTCGCCTTCGCACGGCCGGATGAAACCGCCAACGGCTTTGAGCAGTGTGGATTTACCGCAGCCGGAGGGGCCAAGCAATACGAAGCGATCCTGCTGATCAACGTCGAAACTGACTTGATGGGTGGCCCGCACAACACGTTGCGGCGTGCGGTATTCGAGGCTGACTTGGTCCACCGCCAGCAGCGCTTGCGTGCGGGCGATCGGGTTGCTGGCCACGTGGCCTTGCAAAGGGGCGTTCATGTCGATCAGCTCCCTTGCAGCGGTTTGGCGTCCTGGAAGAAATAATCCTTCCACGATTCAGGTTTGTTTTTGATCGCGCCGACGCGGTAGAGGAATTCAGCCAGTGGATACGTATTTTTCGGCGTGACGCTGAATTCGAACTGCGGGTTGTCGATGATTTTCAGCAAGGCTGCGCGGTCGATTTTGGCTTTGGTCACGCGGATGTAGGTGTCGGCCGCCGCGCCTTTATCGTTCTGGGCAAATTGCGCCGCTTCGGTCAGTGCTTCAACGAAGGCTTTGTAGGTTTTCGGGTTTTCGTTGCGGAATTTCTCGGTGGCAAACAGCACCGTCGGCGAGTTCGGGCCGAGCAGGTCATAGGTATTCAGCACGACATGCACGTTGGGGTTTTCCAGCGCCTGATCCTGGAACGGCGGGTTGGAGAAGTGTCCGGTCAACTCGGTGCCGCCAGCGATCATCGCCGCCGTCGCGTCCGGGTGCGGGACGGCGATGGTGTACTTGTCGAGGCGATTGAATTCCTTGTCGCCCCACTGCTTGGCTGCCGCGTATTGCAGGAAGCGCGACTGCACCGAAACGCCAACCGCCGGCACTGCGATGCGGTCCTTTTCGGTGAAATCGGCAATGGTTTTCACCTTGGGATTATTGCTCACCAGGTAGTAAGGGAAGTTGCCTAGCGAAGCCACTGCTTTGACGTTCTGCTTGCCGTGGGTGCGATCCCAGATAGTCAGCAACGGGCCGACACCGGCGCCGGCAATGTCGATGGAACCGGACAGCAGCGCATCGTTAACCGCCGCACCACCGGAGAGCTGCGTCCAGTCGACCTTGATATCGATACCTTCCTGTTTGCCGTACTTCTCGATCAAGCCTTGATCGCGCACCACATTGAGCAACAGATAAACGATGCCGAACTGCTCGGCGATGCGGATTTCACCTTCGGCGTGGGCCACGGTCGGCGCGACAAGGCTACCGGCGATCAGGCTGAAGCCGAGGCCAATGGCAGCGGCCAACGGTGCAAATGGAAGACGTTTGGACATGATCGAATCTCCGGCGAATCAGAAAGGTGCGTCGCCCTGAATGGTCGTGCGATACAGCTTGCGGCGCAGGTGCGTTGGGCAGCCGGCGGCAAGGTGGATCAGCGAGCGGTTGTCCCAGAACACCAGGTCGTGGGGCTGCCACTGATGGCGATAGATGTTTTGCGGCAGGACGCTGTGGGCGTAGAGTTCTGCCAGCAGTTGCTGACTTTCGTCATCCGGCAGACCGACGATGCGCGTGGTGAAGCCCTCGCTGACGAACAACGCCTTGCGACCGTTTTCCGGGTGAGTGCGCACCACCGGGTGCACCACTTCCGCGACCTGGGCAAGTTGCTCCGGAGTCAGGGTCGGGCGCCAGTTGCCTTCGAATTTGGTTTCGCTATAACGCGCGGTGTAGGAATGCGCGGCGAAGCGTCCCTCGACCGCTTTGCGCAGCGCTTCGGGCAAGCTGTTCCAGGCTTTATGCATGTCGGCAAACAGGGTGTCGCCGCCCTCGGACGGCAATTCCTGCGCATGCAGCATTGAGCCGAGGCTTGGTAGTTCTTTATAAGAAAGGTCGGAATGCCAGAACTTGCCGGCGTCACCCAGACCGATGTTCTGGCCGTTCTCGACGATGTTGGAAACGATGAGGATTTCCGGGTGGTTGGCCAGCAGGAACTGTTTGAGCACGTGGATCTGCAATACGCCGAAGCGGCGACTGAAGTCGATTTGCTGTTGAGGGGTGATGCGCTGGTCGCGGAAAACCACGACGTGGTGATCCAGATGCGCACGGTGAATGCGCACGAAGTCCTGATCGTTAACGGGACGGGTCAGGTCGAGGCCGATGATCTCGACGCCGACGGCACCGCTGAACGGGCGAATGTCGAAAGTTTGCGGCGCAGCGATCGCGGCGCTTGAAGTGGCAGTAGCTGCGGACATCAATAATCTCCCACGCACGGCACGCTCACAGGGCGCGCACGTCGATCAGAAACTCACGCTGGATTGCGTGTTGGTTCAGGTCGTGCGGCGCGCCGATTGGTCGGCAGGTACGCAGGGGAGTGACTTTATAGCTATAAGAAAAGGAAATTAAATACCGTTAGCGAATAACGATATGGCGAATGGCGAGGAATGGGATTGGGTGGTGAGTGACGTTTTGTGTCAGTTCTGGGCGAAATGTGACGGTTTCACTGACGCCTTCGCGAGCAAGCTCGCTCCCACAGGGATTTGCGGTTAGAGCACGATTATGTGTTCACACAAAAACCTGTGGGAGCGAGCTTGCTCGCGAAAGGGCCAGTAAAACCACTGAAGATCTAGCGCTCGTGCAACGCCTCGGCCCGCGCGCGAATGATCGGCTTGAGCAGATAACTCAGCACCGACTTCTTGCCGGTGATGATATCCACCGATGCCACCATGCCCGGGATGATCAGCAATGGCTTCTCATCGGTGCCCAGGTGGCTGCGATCGGTGCGCACCTTGATGATGTAGTAAGTGGTTTTCTTGTCTTCGTCGGTGATGGTGTCAGCGCCGATCTGCTCCAGCTGGGCTTTCAGCCCGCCGTAAATGGTGTAGTCATAGGCGGTGAATTTCACTATCGCTTCCTGCCCCGGATGCAGGAATGCGATGTCCTGCGGACGGATCTTGGCTTCGACCAGCAAAGTGTCATCCAGCGGTACGATTTCAACCATGTCGCTGCCCGGCTGAATCACCCCACCGATGGTGTTGACCAGCAATTTGTTGACGATGCCGCGCACCGGCGATGTAACTAGCGTCCGGCTGACGCGGTCTTCCAGCGCCTTGCCGGTGGCCTGGGCCTTGTTCAGGTCGGTGCGCGCTTCGTTAAGCTGGGTGAGCGCGTCGCTGCGGAATTTGCCGCGCGTCTCATCAACCTTGCGCTGCACTTCCTTGATCGCCGACTCGGCGCGCGGGATCGCCAACGTGGTGGCGTCGAGCTGACCACGGGTTTCCACTTCGGCACGCTTGAGCCGCAGCACTTCAACCGGAGACACCGCGCCCTGCGCCACCAGCGGCTCGGACATGTTGATTTCCTGACGCTGCAAACTCAGCTGCTGACGGTATTGCGCCTGCTTGGAGCTGAACTCGCGCAGCTCTTGCTGACGCTGGATCAACTGCTCCTGCAAACCACCGATCTCGTCGTGCAGTTGCTGGCGGCGGCTGATGTACAACGATTCTTCGCTTTTCGCCTGGACGGGAACAGCCTTGACCACGTCTTCCGGGAAACTCAGTGGACGGTCATCGACCTCGGCGCTCAGGCGCTCGACGCGCAGCAACATCGACTGCCGATCGGCCTCGGTTTCGCCGACGTTGGAGGCAAATCGCGTGTCATCCAGACGAATCAGCGGTGCACCGGCCTCAACGATCTGGCCTTCCTTGACGAACAGTTCGGAAACGATCCCGCCCTCCAGGTTCTGGATTTTCTGGATCTTCGACGATGGAATTGCCTTGCCGTCGCCCTTGGTCACTTCGTCGATCACGGCGAAGTTGGCCCAAAGCATAAGGAACACGAAGAAACCGATGATTGCCCAGATGGTCAGGCGCACGACGCGCGGGGCGTCTTCGATCAGCGCCTTGTTGACCTCAGGCAGCGGCTGGCCCTGCAGCGATGCAGTGCCTTTGAAGTAGCGACGGATCGAATCCTTGAAACCCGACTTAAGCAACACTGATCTGCCCCTTCTTCAACGCTTCCATCACCGCAGCTTTCGGGCCGTCGGCGAGAATCTGCCCGCGATCGATCACCAATAGACGATCCACCAGCGACAACAGGGAGGCCCGGTGCGTGACGAGCACCACGGTCTTGTTTTCAATTACCGCTGCGAGGCGTTGCTTGAGGCGTTCTTCACCGGTGTTGTCCATCGCGCTGGTCGGCTCGTCCATCAGCAGGATCGGCGGATTGAGCAACAGCGCCCGGGCCAGTGCGACGTTCTGGCGCTGACCGCCGGACAGGTTCTGCCCACGCTCGCCCACTTGCAGTTCGTAGCCTTGCGGATGCAGGCGGGCGAATTCGTGGACGCCAGCCAGTTCGGCGGCTTGCAACACGAGTTCGTCTTCGACATAACGCGCGCCGGAAACCAGGTTGTCACGCAAGGTGCCGGCCAGTAGCTGGATGTCCTGGGGCACGTAGCCGATGTTGTAGCGCAACTCGCTGACGTCGATCTGGCGAATGTCGACACCGTCCACCAGCAACGCGCCGTCGTCCGGCTGATAGAGGCCAACCAGCAGTTTGGCGAGCGAACTTTTACCCGAGCCGCTGCGACCGATGATGCCGATTTTCTCGCCGGGACGGATCACCAGGTTGATATTCTTCAGCGCCGGGTTCTGTTGTTCCGGGTAGGTGAAGTTGAGCTGGCGGCACTCGATGGCGCCTTGCAGGACCTTGCGGCTCAGCGGGCGCTCTTCGAAATTGCGCTCCTGCGGCAGCTCCATCATCTGGTCCACCGAGGTCATTGTCACTCGCGCCTGCTGATAGCGGGTCAGCAAACCCGACAGCGAAGCCAGCGGGCTGAGCGCGCGGCCGCTGAGCATGTAGCAGGCGATCAGACCGCCCATGCTCAGGTTGCCGGCGATGATCTGGTACACGCCGAAGACGATCATGATCACCCCGGCCAGTTGCTGGATCAGCAGGGTGATGTTCATCGCCAGACCGGAAAGCATTTTCACCCGCAGCTCGAGGCGGCTCAGGGTGCCGATGGTTTGTTCCCACTGGTATTGGCGTTCGCTCTCGGCGTTGTTGACCTTGACCGCGTCGAGGCCGGCGAGGGTTTCGATCAGGCTCGACTGGCGCTCGGCACCGAGTGCCATGGTACGTTCCATGGTTGCCACCAGCGGCTTTTGCAGCGCGTAACCAATCAGCAGTGCAATCGGGAACGCCAACACCGGAATCCACACCAGATGCCCGCCAAGAATGGCGATGACGATGAAGATCAGGATGGTGAACGGCAGGTCGATCAGGCTGGTCAGGGTCAGCGAGGCGAGAAAATCGCGCAGGCTCTGAAATTCATGGATGTTCTGCGCAAAGCTGCCGACCCGCGCCGGGCGATACTTCATCGACATGCCAACGATGCGTTCGAACAGCGTGGCGGAGATGATCAGGTCGGTTTTTTTGCCTGCCAGATCCAGACACAGACTGCGCAGGCTCTTGAGAATCAGGTCGAACATGTACGCGCCGGTGATGCCCAGCGCGAGCACCCACAGGGTGGCTTCGGCCTGGTTCGGCACGACGCGGTCGTAGACGTTCATCACGAACAGCGGCGCGGCCATGGCGATGATGTTGATCAGGAAACTGGCGGCGATGGCATCGGCATACAGCCAGCGCGAACGCTTGAGGGTGTCGCGAAACCACGAGCGTGCGCGCGGGATCAGCGTGCCGTGGTTGACGTCGAATTTGTGCTGCGGTTGGGCGAAGAAAACTTTGCCGATGTAGTCGTCGGCCAGCAGTTCGCGGCTGACCACGGATTCGCCGCCGTCGCTTTCGCTGAGCAGCACCCGAGCTTCGTTGTCACCTTGCCAGCCGAGCAGGACGGCACTGCGGCCTTCCTTGAGCAGCAACAACGCTGGCATGGCAATGGCTGGAATCTCTTCCAGTTTGCGCTGCAGCACCCGTCCTTGCAGGCCGGCGCGAGCCGCCGCGCGGGGCAGCAACTCGACACTCAGACGTTGTTTGGGCAGCGGCAGGCCGGTGGTCAGCATCGCCGCACTGGCGGGTTTCTGATGCAGCATGCAAAGGGCGAGCAGACCGTCCAGCAACGGATCGTCGTGCAACGCGCGTGGATCATGACTGAGATGAACTCGACTGACTTCTGATTCCACGCTCGACACTCTTTAACAGTTGAAAGGGATAACTCAATTCATCCCAGGCAGCTGAACCTTGGGCTTCACGTCGTTCTGCACAACGGATGCCAACGGTGCGACCACTCCCTGGCTTCTGAGCAACTCGCCCATGGTCGCCTTGATTCGATACTGAGTAAATAACTGAATGTTTTTGATTTCAGCCAGACGCCGCGAAGCGGTGAACAACTCGTTTTCGCTGTCGAGCAAATCGAGCAGGGTGCGCTCGCCGAGGCTGAACTGACGCTGGTAAGCGGTGCGCACCGAGGTGCTGTGATCGACGTATTGCTGCGCGATCGGCACCTGAGCGTTGGCGTTATTCAGGGCGTTCCAGGCCAGACCCAGTTCTTCGTTCAACTGGCGCAGCGCGTTATTGCGGATATCCAGCGCCTGGTTCGACAGGTACGACTTGGATTCCAGATCGGCCTTGTTGCTGCCGCCCGAATAGAGGTTGAAGCGCATGCGCAACATGGCCTGCCATTCGTTGCTGTGGCCGTTCTGGCCGTCCAGATCGTTGTCAGCGGTGCGGCCCAGTTCGGCGTCGAAGCGCGGGTAGAACGTCGACTTGGCGGTTTGGTATTGCTTCTCGGCAGCGGCGATATCGGACTCGGCCGACCGCAGGATCGGGCTGTTTTCCAGCATCTGCTGACGCGCTTCATTGAGGTTGGCCGGCATCATCGCAATGAACGGCGCCGGGCGCTCCAGTTGGTCGGGCATCTGGCCAACAGCGCTGAGGAAGTTGGTCTCGGAGTCGGCGAGGTTGGTCTGCTCGGTGATCAGGTTATTGCGCGCCTGAGCCATCCGCGCTTCGGCCTGATCGAGGTCGGCGCCGCTGCCGACGCCACGCTGGGTGCGCAACTGGATCTGGTCATAGATGCGCTGGTGGCTCTTGAGGTTGTCCTCGGCCAGACGCACGAATTCGCGACGGGTCAGTACATCCAGATAAACCTGGGCGACGGTCAGCGCAGTGCGCTCGGAAGTGCCAAGTAAAGAGTAAGCGCGCGAATTAACGGTGGCTTGTTGGCGCCCAACTTCGCTGGAGGTCGCAAAACCGTCAAAAACCATTTGCGAAAGACGTAAACTTGACTCGCTGCGGTTCAGGGTTTCCCAGTGATTGCCGCCGCCGTTGGCGCGGGTGGTCACGCTGTCGGTGCCTTCTCGGCCATAACCGCCCAGCAGATCGACCTTGGGCAGGTATCCACCTTTTGCTGCCCTTAATTGATAATCCGCGGCCAAACGACTGTTGACCCCTGCCTGGATTTCCGGATGGACATCCAATGCCTGTTGCATGGCTTCTGGTAAGGATTGTGCTTGTACGAAAGAGGCGGCGAGAGCGAAGGGTACGGCGATGAAGAGGGGCAAACGCATGGTAATAATTTTCCAGAACTTCTTGTCGTGAATCACAGCAAAGTTTCGCGCTGCGTCGGATGATTGGCTACTGGATTGACCGTATGTCGGAAAGTTCAAAACCGGAACTGGATCACACGCAAAAGGACAGGTCGCCGAGGAATATCAATGTGACATTAGTGGGACGATTGTTTAGGATGGCACCCAGAAGGTCAATAGTTTGGCATAAAGTAAATAGCGAAAGAATATAGCCAAATTATTGACGAAGCACAGCGTCAAACTTGTTTCGCATTTTTTTAAAGTACGTCCAGACTGAAATGGCATCCATGCCTTCAGGTCCATGGAAGTCAACTGAACGTGACACCCGGAGAGTCTTCAATGAGCAGTGTTGTTGCCATCGTCAAAAGCATTGTCGGTCAGGTATTCGTGGTGTCCCCAGAGGGCGTACGCCGCGTACTCGTTGAAGGCGACCGACTGTTTGTCGGCGACCAGATCGACACTGGGCTCTCCGGCGCCGTGTCGCTTGAATTGGTTGACGGTCGCACCTTGGATCTGGGCCGTGAAACCCAGTGGAGCGCCAGCGCACCCGACTCCAGCACTGACCTGGCCGAAGCCACCGCGCAGGCTGCGCCTTCTGTAGAAGAACTGCAGCAGGCCATCGCCGCCGGTGTCGACCCGACTACCGCACTTGAAGCCACCGCTGCCGGCCCGAGCGCCGCAGGCACGGGTGGTGCTGCCGGTGGCGGTCATAGCTTCGTGATGCTTGACGCCACGGCGGGTCGCGTCGATCCAACCATTGGCTTCCCGACCGCGGGCATCAACTCCGGCGCGCAAATCGCCCAGGACACCACGGGTGGCCAGACTACCGACACCACCACCAACGCCCTGCGTGAGTCGACCCTGAGCCTCAGCGCCACGCCGACCATCACCGAAGCCGGCGGCGTGCTGGTGTACACCGCGACGCTGACCCAGGCACCACTCACTGACCTGACCATCACCCTGTCCAACGGCTCGGTGATCGTGATTCCGGCCGGCTCGACCACCGGCACCGTCAACGTGCCGCTGGCACCGAACGACTCCGTTTATAACGACCCGACCCAGATCGACGTGACCGTCACCGGCACCACTGGCGGTAACGGCATCACCGTGACGCCGCCGACCACACCGGCCACGACTCAGGTCACCGACACCATCGACACCACCACCGTCACTCTGACGGCGGGGCCGAGCGTCACCGAAGGTGGGCAAATCACCTACACCGCGACCCTGACCAACCCGGCGCAAACGCCGGTCACCGTCACCTTGTCGAACGGATCGACCATCACCATTGGCGCCGGCCAGACCACTGGCACCGTCAACGTGCCGACCCCGCCCAATGACGTCTATAACAACGGCAGCACCGTCACTACCACCATCACTGGCGCTACCGGCGGCAACTTCGAAAACCTGGTGCCGAACACCACGCCAGCGACCACCACCATTACCGACTCGGTCGACGACACCGGCCTGAGCCTCAGCGCCACCGGCACTGTGGCTGAAGGCGGTTCGATCGTTTACACAGCGACCCTGACTAACCCGGCCGGCACTCCGGTCACCGTGACCTTGTCGAACGGCGCCGTGATCACCATCGATGCTGGCAAAACCACCGGCACCGTGACCGTTCCAGCGCCGGCTGATGACGTTTACAAAGATGCTGGCAAAGTCGAAGCGACCATTGCCACGGCTACCGGCGGCAACTTCGAAAATCTGGTGCCAAGCACCGTTCCAGCCGTTACTGACGTCACCGACACCATCGACACCTCGACCGTCAAACTGACTGCCGATACCTCGGTGGCTGAAGGCGGCACCGTCACCTACACCGCCACCGTTGGTGCGCCAGTGACTGGCTCGCCGGTTGTCGTGACCTTGGCCAACGGTCAGAACATCACCATCGCTGTTGGCCAGACCACCGGCACCGTGACCGCTGCCGCGCCGAACGATGCGCTGGCCGGCAATGCGCCGCTGACCAACTCGATCACAGGCGTTTCCGGCGGCAACTACGAAGACCTCGTGGCCGACAAGACGCCGGTTTCGACCAACGTGACTGATGTCGCTGACACCACCAATCTGTCCTTGAGCGCTACCAACTCGGTCGCCGAGGGTGGTTCAATTACTTACACTGCCACACTGACCAACGCCGCTGGCTCGCCAGTGACCGTGACCCTGAGCAACGGCTCGGTGATCACTATCGAAGCAGGCAAAACCTCCGGCACCGTGACCGTTCCGGCACCTGCCGATGACGTCTATAAAGACGCCGGCAAAGTCGAAGTAACCATCAAGGACGCTGCTGGTGGCAATTTCGAGAACCTCGTTCCGAGCACCGTTCCAGCCGTTACTGACGTCACCGACACCGTCGACACCTCGACCGTCAAACTGACCGCCGATACTTCGGTCGCTGAAGGCGGCACCGTTACCTACACCGCCACCGTTGGCGCGCCAGTGACCGGCTCCCCGGTTGTCGTGACCCTGGCCAACGGCCAGAGCATCACCATCGCTGTTGGTCAGACCACTGGCACCGTGAACTTCATCGCGCCGAACGATGCGCTGGCCGGCAATGCGCCGCTGACCAACTCGATCACCGACGTGAGCGGCGGCAACTACGAAAACCTCGTTGCCGACAAAACCCCGGTCAGCACCACCGTGACCGACACCGTCGACACAACAAACCTGTCGCTCAGCGCCACCAGTTCTGTGGCTGAGGGTGGCTCGATCATCTACACCGCCACACTGACCAACGTTGCTGGCTCGCCAGTCACCGTGACCCTGAGCAACGGTTCGGTAATCACCATCGAGGCTGGTAAAACTACTGGCACGGTGACCGTTCCAGCGCCGACCGACGACGTTTACAAAGATGCAGGCAAAGTCGAGGTGACCATTTCGACCGCCACTGGCGGCAATTTCGAAAACCTCGTGCCAAGCACCGTTCCAGCCGTTACTGACGTCACCGACACCGTCGACACCTCGACCGTCAAACTGACCGCCGATACTTCGGTCGCTGAAGGTGGCACCGTCACTTACACCGCCACCGTTGGTGCGCCAGTGACTGGCTCCCCGGTTGTCGTGACCTTGGCCAACGGTCAGAACATCACCATCGCTGTTGGCCAGACCACCGGCACCGTAACCGCTGCCGCGCCGAACGATGCGCTGGCCGGCAATGCGCCGCTGACCAACTCGATCACAGGCGTTTCCGGTGGTAACTACGAAGATCTCGTGGCCGACAAGACGCCGGTTTCGACCACCGTGACTGATGTCGCTGACACCACCGACCTGTCGCTGAGCGCCACTGGCTCCGTGGCTGAGGGTGGCCAGATCACTTACACCGCAACTCTGACTAACGCCGCTGGCTCGCCAGTTACCGTGACCCTGTCGAACGGCGCCGTGATCACTATCGATGCTGGTAAAACTACTGGCACCGTTACTGTTCCAGCGCCGACCGATGACGTTTACAAAGATGCAGGGAAAGTCGAAGCGACCATTTCCACGGCTACCGGCGGCAACTTCGAGAACCTCGTTCCAAGCACCGTTCCAGCCGTTACTGACGTCACCGATACTGTCGACACCTCGACCGTCAAACTGACTGCCGATACCTCGGTGGCTGAAGGTGGCACCGTCACTTACACCGCCACCGTTGGTGCGCCAGTGACTGGCTCCCCGGTTGTCGTGACCCTGGCCAACGGCCAGAACATCACCATCGCTGTTGGCCAGACCACCGGCACCGTAACCGCTGCCGCGCCGAACGATGCGCTGGCCGGCAATGCGCCGCTGACCAACTCGATCACAGGCGTTTCCGGCGGCAACTACGAAGACCTCGTGGCCGACAAGACGCCGGTTTCGACCAACGTGACTGATGTCGCTGACACCACCAATCTGTCCTTGAGCGCTACCAACTCGGTCGCCGAGGGTGGTTCAATTACTTACACTGCCACACTGACCAACGCCGCTGGCTCGCCAGTGACCGTGACCCTGAGCAACGGCTCGGTGATCACTATCGAAGCAGGCAAAACCTCCGGCACCGTGACCGTTCCGGCACCTGCCGATGACGTCTATAAAGACGCCGGCAAAGTCGAAGTCACCATCAAGGACGCTGCTGGTGGCAATTTCGAGAACCTCGTTCCGAGCACCGTTCCAGCCGTTACTGACGTCACCGACACCGTCGACACTTCGACCGTAAAACTGACTGCCGATACTTCGGTGGCTGAAGGTGGCACCGTCACCTACACCGCCACCGTTGGTGCGCCAGTGACTGGCTCCCCGGTTGTCGTGACCTTGGCCAACGGTCAGAACATCACCATCGCTGTTGGCCAGACCACCGGCACCGTAACCGCTGCCGCGCCGAACGATGCGCTGGCCGGCAATGCGCCGCTGACCAACTCGATCACAGGCGTTTCCGGCGGCAACTACGAAGACCTCGTGGCCGACAAGACGCCGGTTTCGACCAACGTGACTGATGTCGCTGACACCACCGACCTGTCGCTGAGCGCCACTGGCTCCGTGGCTGAGGGTGGCCAGATCACTTACACCGCGACATTGACCAATCCGGCTGGCACGCCGGTGACCGTGACCCTGAGCAACGGCTCGGTGATCACTATCGATGCTGGTAAAACCACCGGCACGGTGACCGTTCCGGCACCTGCCGATGACGTCTATAAAGACGCCGGCAAAGTCGAAGTAACCATCAAGGACGCTGCTGGTGGCAATTTCGAGAACCTCGTTCCGAGCACCGTTCCAGCCGTTACTGACGTCACCGATACCGTCGACACCTCGACCGTCAAACTGACCGCCGATACTTCGGTCGCTGAAGGTGGCACCGTCACTTACACCGCCACCGTCGGCGCGCCGGTGACTGGCTCGCCGGTTGTCGTGACCCTGGCCAACGGTCAGAGCATCACCATCGCTGTTGGCCAGACCACCGGCACCGTAACCGCTGCCGCGCCGAACGATGCGCTGGCCGGCAATGCGCCGCTGACCAACTCGATCACAGGCGTTTCCGGTGGTAACTACGAAGATCTCGTGGCCGACAAGACGCCGGTTTCGACCACTGTGACTGATGTCGCTGACACCACCAACCTGTCGCTGAGCGCCACTGGCTCCGTGGCTGAGGGCGGTTCGATCGTTTACACAGCGACCCTGACTAACCCGGCCGGCACTCCGGTCACCGTGACCCTGTCGAACGGCGCCGTG
This sequence comes from Pseudomonas sp. NPDC098747, assembly GCF_044760045.1. NCBI lineage: Bacteria > Pseudomonadati > Pseudomonadota > Gammaproteobacteria > Pseudomonadales > Pseudomonadaceae > Pseudomonas > Pseudomonas sp. NPDC098747. The sequence continues at coordinate 172,138 of NZ_JBIWAL010000009.1, forward strand.
ATCACTATCGATGCTGGTAAAACTACTGGCACCGTTACTGTTCCAGCGCCGACCGATGACGTTTACAAAGACGCGGGCAACGTCGAAGTCACCATCAAGGACGCTACCGGCGGCAACTTCGAGAACCTCGTTCCGAGCACCACGCCAGCGGTGACCGAAGTCACCGATACCGTCGACACCTCGACCGTCAAACTGACTGCCGATACTTCGGTCGCTGAAGGTGGCACCGTCACTTACACCGCCACCGTTGGTGCGCCAGTGACTGGCTCCCCGGTTGTCGTGACCCTGGCCAACGGCCAGAACATCACCATCGCTGTTGGCCAGACCACCGGCACCGTAACCGCTGCCGCGCCGAACGATGCGCTGGCCGGCAATGCGCCG